>NZ_JBBPHM010000006.1:0-145370 GCF_038039755.1 Myroides sp. C1519 | reverse complement strand
TTGAATCCCCAATCTCTATGAGGTTGGGGATTTTTTTTGCTCTAAACTGAAGGAGTTTAAATTATATTTTTTATTCTTTGAACATTATTTTAAAGAAGGGATTTTAACACTGTATTATTGGGTGAAAACACTGTTTTTTATAGTGAATTTAGAAACCAATCTAATTTTTAACTTTATATTTGTATGTTAAAGTTAACTACACTTTTTAAGGATTAAATTACTATGAAAAATGCTCTGAAGAGACAGTTGAAAAGGGATACGCCAAGAGGTATTATTTTTACTATTGATTTATTAATTGTAATATTTACTTATTTTGTATCAAGCCTTTTCTTAACTAATTTTTTTGGAAATTTCTCAATAGAAATTATGCTATTGAGAATTCCAGTTGTATTACTTTGTTATATAATTAGTTTTATATTTTTTAAACCTTTTAAAGGAGTAATTAGGCAGACAAGTATTAAGGATATTGAAACTATATTTCTTTCTTGTTTATTTGCTTCAATATTATTGACTATAACAAGTTCTTTACAACGCAATGGTTTGTTTGGAACTGAATTAGAAGATTTCTTAAGATATTCTTATTCTTTTATTTTACTTCATTTATCCCTGACTTCGGCAATGATGATCTTAGCGAGGTTGTTTTATAGTCAATTCTATAGAACCTATATTTTGGATGTAAGGAATCATAAACGCGTTATGATTTATGGGGCTGGTGATTCTGGAATTATTACAGTAGGAGCTCTGCAATCAGATACAAAAGTTAGAACTCAGATTGTAGGATTTATAGATGACAATAATGGTAAGGTTGGTAATAGAATTGGAGGGTATAAAGTTTATGCTCCAAATATTATTGATGAAGATTTTGTTACTTCACATAGAATAGATGAAATTATTATTTCTATTCAAAATATTAATCGTGAACGATTAAATGCTATTTCGGAGGTTTTAGAAAAGTTACCCGTAAAATTAAAAATTATTCCACCAGCAACGGATTGGTTAAATGGTGCTTATACGAATAAGCAAATTAAGGAATTAAAGATCGATGATTTATTAGGACGTAAGGCAATTCGACTTGATAATCCTGTTGTAGCTAATGAGATTACGGGAAAGGTAGTTGTAATTACAGGTGCTGCAGGTTCTATTGGTAGTGAGATTGCAAGACAGATTGCTCAATTGAACTTTGATAAGTTAATTCTTATTGATCATGCTGAATCTCCATTATATGATGTTCAACAAACAATGGAGTCTGATAAAAAAGATGATATTACTTATATTGTTGGAAATATAAGAGATGAGCAAAAGATGGATAGTATTTTTGAGTTGTATAAACCTAATATGGTTTATCATGCTGCTGCTTATAAGCATGTTCCTTTGATGGAGGCTTTTCCTTATGAGGCTATTCATACTAATATAAAAGGTACTAAAGTTATAGCAGATTTGTCTGTGAAGTACGGAGTTTCTAAGTTTGTAATGGTTTCTACTGATAAGGCTGTTAATCCTACAAATGTTATGGGAGCTACAAAACGTGCTGCTGAATTGTATGTAACATGTTTAAGAGATAATGGTAAGACAAACTTTATTGTTACTCGTTTTGGTAATGTTTTAGGATCAAATGGATCTGTGATTCCATTGTTTAAAAGACAAATTGATGCTGGAGGACCATTGACTGTAACACATCCTGATATTACACGTTATTTTATGACGATTCCTGAAGCATGTCAATTGGTATTAGAGGCATCAGTAATGGGACAAGGAGGTGAGATTTTTGTCTTTGATATGGGACAATCGATGAAGATATTCGATTTAGCAAAACGTATGATTCGTTTGAGTGGGTATAGTTATCCTGATGACATAGATATTAAGATAACTGGTTTACGCCCTGGAGAGAAGATTTTCGAGGAGTTGTTAGCAAATAACGAGAACACTGTTAAAACGCATCATGATAAGATTATGATTGCTAAAGTTAGTAATCAAGATTTAGTATTTGTTAAAGGTGCTTTAGAAACATTATGTGCAAATGTAGGTCACGGTGAAGAGCATGTAAATGCATTAAGTTTGGTTAAACAATTGAAATCTATTGTTCCAGAGTTTAAGTCACAGAATTCAGAATTTGAAAGTTTAGATACTATTAAGTCTTAGTGTTGAATATTTAGACTATATAAAAAAGGAAAAGGGATGTAATACATTGTATTACATCCCTTTTCCTTTTTTATTATGACCTATTTTTGTAAAAGTTAGTGGTCGAATATAAGTCTATTTACGGGGAGCTATTTAAGCTGTAATTAGTGAAATAATCTATATAAAGTAGATAGACTGGATAGTTTCGTGATAAAAAAAGAGAGTTACTTTTAAGTAACTCTCTTTTGTATATTATAAATTGAATTTATTTTGAATATCTTCAACTCGGTCTAATTTTTCCCAAGTGAATAATTCAACTTCAATTTCCTTAGTTTCTCCACCAGGTCTTGTGAAAACTTTTTGTACTATTTGTGGTTTACGTCCCATATGTCCGTAAGCAGCAGTTTCACTATAGATAGGGTTTCTTAACTTTAAGTTCTTTTCAATAAAGTAAGGTCTTAAGTCAAATAGTTCACTTACTTTTTGAGCAATTTCACCATCCGTTAAGTTTACATTACTTGTACCATACGTATTAATGTATAATCCAGTTGGTTTAGCAACACCGATTGCGTAAGAAACTTGTACTAAAACTTCATCAGCTACACCAGCAGCAACTAAGTTTTTAGCAATGTGTCTTGTAGCATAAGCAGCACTACGGTCAACTTTACTTGGATCTTTTCCTGAGAATGCACCACCACCGTGAGCACCTTTACCACCATATGTATCTACAATGATTTTTCTACCTGTTAATCCTGTATCTCCGTGAGGACCACCAATAACGAATACTCCAGTTGGATTGATTAAGTGCTCAATTTCTTCAGCATTCTCAAACAAGTATTGGTATTGAGGGTATTTAGCTAAAATACGAGGGATTAAGATTTCTTTGATATCTTTTTCAATCTTAGCTTGCATTTCTTTTTCAGCTTGTAATTTAGCTTCTAAAGTATCGTTTTCAGGCTTGATGAAGTCATCATGTTGCGTTGAAAGTACAATTGTTACAATACGAACAGGATTGTTGTTATCATCATATTCAAGAGTAATCTGACTTTTAGCATCAGGTCTTAAATAAGTAACTTCTGTATTTTCTCTACGAATAGCCGCAAGCTCTTGTAATAATTTGTGTGACAAGTCTAACGCCAATGGCATATAGTCTTCTGTTTCTTTTGTAGCGTAACCAAACATCATTCCTTGGTCACCAGCTCCTTGGTCTTCTTTGTTTCCACGATCTACCCCTTGATTGATATCAGCAGATTGTTCGTGAATAGCAGATAAGATACCACAAGAATTAGCCTCGAACATATATTCACTTTTCGTGTAACCAATTCGTTTGATTACATCACGAGCGATTTGTTGTACGTCTAAATATGTTTTTGATTTTACTTCTCCAGCAAGAACTACTTGACCTGTAGTAACTAATGTTTCACAAGCTACTTTAGACTCTTCGTCAAAAGCTAAAAAGTTGTCAATTAATGCATCAGAAATTTGATCTGCAATTTTATCTGGATGTCCTTCACTTACAGACTCAGATGTGAAGTAATAAGCCATAATGTTTTATTTTTTATGAATTTAAAAATAGAGGAAATGGCTAAAGGGAAAGTATAAGATTCTGCTTTAGCATTTTTTACCGAGGTTGCAATCAGTACAAATTCTTCCTCCTGTTATTTTGTGATGCAAATGTATTAACTATTTTATAATCAAAGCAAATATTTTTGATATTTATATTTATGTTAACGATTACTATATTATCACAATCGAAAAAATAACTGTGTTATATTTAGTTAACCTTGAAAGTAGGATTGTATTAAAGTTACTAAATAGGCTTTTTTTTTGTTTAATCGTTAAAAATACCAATAAAAATTATCAGTATCTTATTTAAGGGTGGATTTTTTGCTACATTTGCCCACGTATTTATATACCTTAAAAACAGAATACATGAGATTACATAACGTAGAAGACCAAAAGTCATTGACACCTGAATTAGCATTAGATTTTTTGAAAGAAGGAAATAAAAGGTTTGTGGCTAATCTCAAAGCACATAGTAACTTATTAGAACAAGTTAATGATACGAAGGGAAATCAGTTTCCTTTTGCTATAATTTTAAGTTGTATTGATAGTCGTACTTCTGCTGAGTTGATTTTTGATCAAGGACTTGGTGATATTTTCAGTACAAGAATTGCTGGAAACGTATTAAATGATGATATCATAGGATCGATGGAGTTTGCTTGTAAGTTAGCAGGTTCTAAATTGATTGTTGTTTTAGGACACTCTCATTGTGGAGCAATTACAGGAGCATGTAACGGGACTAAATTAGGACATTTAACAGATTTGTTAGCTAAAGTAGAGCCTTCAATTGCACATGTAAAGGAAACACATCCAGAGAAAGATATTAAATCTAAAGAAGCTGTTGATTTAGTGGCTTTTCATAATGTAGAGTACACAATTGACCATATTTTGAACAAAAGTTCAGTATTGAAAGATATGTATGATGGTGGAGAGATTGGTATTGTAGGCGCTTTTTATAAGGTTGAAACTGGAGAGGTTGATTTCGTAAAAGAAATGTTTATCAATAAGTAATTATATAATTTTGAAGCATAACGAGTTTTATAAAAAGATTCTTGATAATAATAAAGCTTGGGTAGAAGAGAAGCTCTCTTTAAATCCGAATTATTTCAAGAGACTTTGTGAACGTCAAACACCACCGTTATTATGGATTGGATGTTCTGATAGCAGGGTTCCCGCTAATGAAATAATAGGTGCAGAGCCAGGAGATGTATTTGTACATAGAAATATTGCAAATATGGTTATTCACTCAGACATGAATATGTTAAGTGTGCTCGATTATGCTGTCAATATTTTAAAGGTTAAGAACATCATTGTTTGTGGTCACTACGGATGTGGTGGAGTATTAGCAGCAATGAAAAACGAATCTTACGGATTGTTAGATAACTGGATTCGTCATATAAAAACGGTTTATCGCTTGCATAATGTCGAGTTAGATCAAATCGAAGATGAAACAGTTCGCTTTAATCGCTTTGTAGAACTAAATGTTCACGAGCAAGTTTACGATTTAGCAAAAACGTCTATTGTACAAGCTGCATGGGCGAGAAAACAAGAGTTAAGCATACACGGTTGGGTATATGGACTTAACTCAGGTTATGTTACTGATTTAGAAGTTAACGTAACTAATAATCAAGACTTAGATGAAGTATATCAACTTCGTTTTAAAAAAATCTAATTATCGTCTAAATTTTCATTGAAAGATGAAGGCAATAATGAAGGTATAAATTTTAATATTATCGGTAGGAGTATAGTACCTCCTGGTAATAAGAATATAGCAAGAGAAGGAATGGTTTTAATGATTTCAATCGTTTGTTTTTTAACCATTTTTTTCTCTTCTGTACTCAAATCTCTATGCGTAGAGTCCATCACAAGTTTTGTAAGCTGTGTATTTTTTTGGAACTCTTTTACTATTCTATCTTTATTTCTTATTAGTAAAGTTCTGATATAACTTGACGAGTTTTCTACTACATTGTCAAATAAGTTACTTGATCTTAAATAATAGTAGTCATTATTTCTTTTGGCTACAAATTCTAAAAAACAACTTTTACTTTCTTCTAATTCTTCCTTTTTATCAGTAAATGAGATATACAATTCTCTAATATAAGAAGGAATAATTAATTCTTTTGTGTCGTTATTCCACGAATTACAAATAACAAAGTCTGAGATAAAGTTTACTTCTAAAGGAGAAGGATATTTCTGTCTTTCCTCTATAGTTGCAGTATTCATTGTTTTTTGTAAGAAATCAATAAGCTTGTTATCTGCATCATTTCTCGTGTCTTTTTGTTCTTTAAAAAGAGTGATGATGGTCGTAAGGCTTTCCGCCATATAGCTACTATAAATATTAGGATTAGAATCTTTATTTACAAAAGCTTCAAAAGCTAAAATATCAATAGAAAGTAAAATCATATTCAATACAAAATCATTGTTTTTTGATTGTGAAAAGAAATGATCTTTCATTCTAAGGGTAAAAATACTTTCTAATTGAGAGTAAGGATTCTTATCACTAAAAAATGAAGTAAAAATATTGTCTTTATGAGGAATGAGAAGTTGATAAAAAGAAATCAACTTAGCGATGAAGTCATCATGATTACTTTCTGGGTATTTAATGTAATACACTTTTTCTAAAAGCTGTAAATAACAAACCTTAGCAAGTTCTTCTTGTGTGTATTTAAAGTTTTGGAAAGCAGGAGGTAGCTCGTTTATATCTATAGCGCCAAAACTAAAGCCTATTGTTCTTATAGACTGACTTACTTGTTCGTAATCGTTACTTTGGAAGATATTAAAGCTGTCGTGTTTTTCAAAATATTTCTTAATCCAACCAGATGTAGATGGGTTCATATTATTTAGTTTTTAGTTTAAACAGAAAGTGGCAGCAATTGCCACCACTTACCATTTTACTTGTTTCTCTATCGCTTTAATCATTTCTGATGCAATATCTTTATTTGTAGCTCCTTCAATTCCTTCTAAACCAGGAGATGAGTTAACTTCTAATAAAAGAGGACCTTTTGCTGATCGGATAATATCTACACCAGCTACTTTTAAGTTCATCGCTTTAGCAGCCTTAATAGCTATTTTTTTCTCTTCAGGTGTTACTTTAATAATAGATGCAGTACCACCTAAGTGAATATTAGCTCTAAATTCACCAGGAACAGCTTCACGTTGAATTGCAGCTACAACTTTACCATCGATTACAAAACATCTGATATCCTTTCCATTTGCTTCTTTGATAAACTCTTGAACAAGGATATTAGCATTTAAGCTTTTAAAGGCATTAATCACACTTTCTGCTGCTTTCTTAGTTTCTGCAAGTACTACTCCTTTACCTTGCGTACCCTCTAATAATTTAACGATAAGCGGACTACCACCAACCATTTTAATTAAGTCATTAGTATCTAACGGTGAGTTAGCAAATCCCGTAGTAGGAATGTCAATACCATTGTTTAATAATAATTGAAGCGAGAATAACTTATCACGTGATTGCGCAATGGCAGCAGCATTGTTTAAGCTATATACTTTTAACGATTCAAAATGTCTTGTAAGTGCACAACCATAGTAAGTCATACTTGGTCTAATACGCGGAATTACAGCATCAAAATCATTTAAAATACGCCCACCTCTATAGTGAATTTCAGGTTGGTTAGCATCTAACTTCATATAGCAATACTTTAGATTTAAGAAGTGCATTTCGTGTCCTCTTAATTCCCCAGCTTCAATAATTCGTTTGTTGCTATATAATTCTGGATTACTTGCTAATAAACCAATACGCAACCCTTTTTTCTCTGTTTTAGGTTTTGTATAATATTCTTCTAATTTTTCTGTAGTAGGTTGTCCTAATAAGAAGTGTTGTTCTGGATCTACAAGTACACGACCACCCATTGCTTCACGTCCTAATAGCATACGATATCCCATTGAATCTCTATTTGTAAGAGTCAATTCGATTTCCCAAGAGTTATCTGCAATAGAGATTTCTGTTTTAATTACAAAACGAGATTCTCTTGAACCACTTGAACTCTTGACAATTCTTTTGTCTATAACCTTAGCTTCACAGTGAATGATAGTTTTACCATTGTGTTGAAGAGGATTAACATCAAACTTAACCCACTTTTCTCCATCTTTCTCAAAAGGTGTAATATTTACAGCGTGTAAAGCTGACGTTTTAGCACCTGAATCCACTCTTGCTTTAATAGCGGGGATATTTAAGGTAGAAAAAGAACACCATTCTTCACTACCAACAATAACTTTGTCTAACATATATAATAATTCTAATGCGAATGTAGTATTTTAAATATAATGCTTTTATATGGGAATGAAAAAAAATTGCAAATAATTATTTTTAATTAAGAATGGTTTATGTGTTATATTTACAACTTTATTTTAAACAGGATTCAAGCATGGCAATTAGTGGATTGGTTATTACTTTTAATGAAGAGAAAAATATCGAAAAATGCGTAAAGGAATTGTTTCAGGTATGTGATGAAGTAATTGTAATTGATTCAAATAGTTCTGATCGTACCGTTGAAATTGCAAAAGAAAATGGTGCAAAAGTATTTTTACAAGCATATTTAGGAGATGGTCCTCAAAGAGTTTATGGTCTACAATTTTGTAAAAATGATTGGATAATGAACTTAGATGCAGATGAATATTTAGACAAAGATGCAATATCTTTTGTGTTGGAAGGAAAGTATTTATCTCAGAAATATGATAGTTATAGTTTTAGAGTAAAGAATTATTTAGGAAGTAAGTTGATTGATTTTTCTGGATGGTATCCAGACTCAAAAGTTAGATTCTTTAATAAACAGACAGCTACACCTTCAAGTGATATGGTTCATCAGAAAATTTTGACTACAAATGAAGTTAAAGTTAATGTGCATATTTTACACTACGGATGGAGTTCTTATGAACAAATTATAGCAAAGAAGAATCAATATTCAACTTGGCACGCTCAACAGCTTTTTGATAAAGGAAAACGCATTAATGGAGGAAAGCCAATTTTAAATGGTTTAGTTGCATTTATAAGATGTTATTTTTTTAAGAAAGGATTTTTAAATGGAATCGATGGATTGACTATTGCCATGATCCAGGCTTTTTTTTCGTATATGAAATATGTGAAGTTAATTCATTTGCAACGTGCAAATAAGAGTAGTAAATAGATAAATTATAGACATAAAAAAGGAGGTAAACCAGTGTGCTTCCTTTTTTTTTATGTCTAATATGTTTAAGTTACGATTAAAAGTATTGTAGCATTAAACGTAATAAAATATTTGTATAAGAAAAAATCCCAACCTACTAACAGGTTGGGATTTTTTCTTATTATTTAGAAGTACTCTCTGAAGAGTTAACTTTTATTTCAAGTTGAGTTTTTTCCTCATTAAGAACCATTTCTATTGAATCACCAGTGGTAATTTTAGAATTAACGATGTCTTCTGCAAGAGGGTCTTCAATGTATTTTTGAATAGCTCTTTTTAAAGGTCGAGCACCATATTGTTTGTCAAAACCTTTTTCAGCAATAAAGTCTTTCGCTTCAGTACTTAAAGTGATCTTGTAACCTAAATCTTCAATTCTTGCATACAACTTCACCAATTCGATATCTATAATTAAATCAATATCTTTTTTCTCAAGTGCATTGAATACGATAATATCATCAATACGGTTTAAGAACTCAGGAGCAAATGCTTTTTTAAGTGCATTTTCAATGATTGATTTAGAATGAGCCTCAGATTGTTCTTTCTTAGCTGTAGTTCCAAAACCAACCCCTTGACCGAAGTCTTTTAACTGACGTGCTCCAATGTTTGAAGTCATAATGATGATTGTGTTTCTAAAATCAACCTTACGCCCTAAACTATCTGTTAAATGTCCGTCATCAAGAACTTGAAGCAACATATTAAATATATCTGGATGTGCTTTTTCAATTTCATCAAATAGAATAACACTATAAGGTTTTCTTCTGATTTTTTCAGTTAATTGACCACCTTCTTCGTAACCTACGTATCCTGGAGGCGCTCCAACTAATCTTGAAACCGCAAATTTCTCCATGTACTCACTCATATCGATACGGATTAGTGCATCTTCAGAGTCAAACATTTCTTTAGCAATAACTTTCGCTAATTGTGTTTTACCTACACCTGTTTGTCCTAAGAAAATGAACGAACCAATAGGTCTGTTAGGATCTTTTAAGCCAGCTCTATTGCGTTGAATAGCTTTAGCAATCTTTTCAACCGCCTCGTTTTGGCCAATTACTTTACCTTTAATTAACTGAGGTAAATTTGCTAATTTAGTTATTTCTTTTTCCGCAATTCTATTTACAGGAATACTTGTCATTATTGAAACCACATCAGCTACATCATCTTCAGTAACTACAATACGGTTGTTTTTAACATCGCTTTCCCAGTTTTCCTGAGCTATTTCAAGTTCCTTTTCATACTTTTTCTCATCATCTCTTAAACGCGCCGCTTCTTCGTATTTTTGCTTTTTCACCATCTCGTTCTTTTCCTCTTTCACTTGCTCAAGTTTTTGCTCAAGTTCAACAATGTTTTCAGGAACGTTTATGTTGGTAATATGCACACGAGAACCTACTTCGTCTAAAGCGTCAATAGCCTTGTCTGGTAAGAAGCGATCACTCATATATCTGTTAGTTAACTTCACACAAGCCTCAATAGCTTCAGGAGTATAAGTAACATTATGGTGGCTTTCATATTTATCTTTAATGTTGTTCAAAATGATAATTGTTTCATCAACAGAAGTTGGTTCAACAATCACTTTTTGGAAACGACGTTCAAGCGCACCATCTTTCTCTATATGTTGTCTAAATTCGTCTAACGTAGTTGCACCCACACATTGGATTTCTCCTCTTGCAAGAGCAGGTTTAAACATGTTAGAAGCGTCAAGAGAACCAGTAGCACCACCAGCCCCAACGATAGTGTGAATTTCATCAATGAACAGAATAATATCATCATTCTTTTCAAGCTCGTTCATCACAGCTTTCATACGCTCTTCAAACTGACCTCTGTATTTAGTACCAGCCACTAAGCTTGCTAAATCAAGCGTAACAACTCTTTTGTTAAACAGAATACGTGAAACTTTCTTTTGTACAATGCGCAAAGCAAGTCCTTCAGCAATAGCTGATTTACCCACTCCAGGTTCTCCGATTAAAAGAGGGTTGTTTTTCTTACGTCTACTCAAGATTTGAGAAACGCGTTCAATTTCTTTATCACGACCAACAACGGGGTCAAGTTTCCCATTTTCAGCCATTTCAGTTAAATCACGGCCGAAATTATCTAAAACAGGAGTTTTAGTTCTTTTTGCAGTTTTAGTATTTGAACTGTCATTTTTGTCAGAGTTTTTGCTGTCATTTTGTCCTGGTTCTTCAAAAGTTTCTGCTTTTGGAGAATCAAAGATGTCATCGGCATCCGTTTTATCTGTATCTTGAAAGTTTAAATACTCTTGTTTAATAGCCTCATAATCAACCTTCATTTTGTTTAAAACTTGCGTAGAAGGATCATCGCTGTTTTTAAGAATACAAAGAAGTAAATGAACAGTGTTAATCTCTTCATTTTTAAATAGTTTAACTTCTAAGTATGTTAATCTAAGAGCACGTTCAGCTTGCTTCGTAAGGTGCAGAGCAGCTTTGTTATTTAAGAGCTCTTTGCTTGGAGATGCTGGGTTTAAAGATTCTATTTTATGTCGTAGAAAATCTATATCTATATCTAAATTGTGTAAAATAGTAGATGCTTCACCATGCTCAACTCTTAATAGTCCAAGTAATAAGTGTTCAGTACCGATAAAGTCGTGGCCAAGTCTTAATGCCTCGTCTTTACTATAAGAAATCACATCTTTTACTTCTTGTGAAAAATTATCGTCCATTTTTAATATAAATTAGGTGAATAATCAATAATTGTCTTGATAGGTGCAAAAAGCGTACCCATACAATTAAACATGACAGTAGCTAATTGACAAAAAAAAATCTTAATAAAAAAACTTGTTAAGAGGTTTTTTAAAAAATATTTGATAGATGTAAGTTATTCTGTAAAAATGATTTTAAAACTTAAAAAATCAAATGAAATACTTAAGTGAAAACGTGTATTAAACCTATAAAAAACGTATATTAGCGCGTTTAATAATTGACAATTTTAATTTTATATACTTATGTCTGAAGGAGAAAAGTTAATTCCTATTAACATAGAGGAGCAAATGAAATCTGCCTATATCGATTACTCGATGTCAGTTATTGTTTCCAGAGCTCTTCCTGATGTTAGAGATGGCTTAAAACCTGTTCATCGAAGAGTATTATTTGGAATGTATGAATTAGGCGTAATGTCTAATCGAGCTCATAAGAAATCTGCGAGAATTGTAGGAGAAGTTTTAGGTAAATATCACCCACATGGAGATACCTCAGTATACGATGCTATGGTGCGTATGGCTCAGGATTGGAGTATGCGTTATTTACTTGTTGATGGGCAAGGTAACTTTGGATCTGTGGATGGCGATAGTCCAGCGGCAATGCGTTATACAGAGGCAAGAATGAAGAAGATGTCTGAAGAGATTCTTGCTGATATTGACAAAGAAACTGTTGACTTTCAATTAAACTTTGACGACACTTTAGAGGAACCAAGAGTAATGCCAACACGTATTCCAAACTTATTGGTTAACGGTGCTTCAGGTATTGCAGTAGGTATGGCTACTAATATGGCACCTCACAACTTATCTGAGGTTATTGATGGTACATTGGCTTATATCGATAATAACGATATAGAAATTGATGAGCTAATGAACTATATTAAAGCTCCAGATTTCCCAACAGGAGGTATTATTTATGGTTACGAAGGAGTTCGTGAAGCTTTCAAAACTGGTCGTGGACGTGTTGTAATGCGTGCTAAAGCAAGTTTTGAAGAAGTTGACGGAAGAGAAAGTATTGTGGTTACTGAGATCCCTTATCAAGTGAATAAAGCAGAAATGATTAAGAAAACTGCTGAAGCTATTAATGATAAGAAGATTGAAGGGATTGCTACTATCCGTGATGAGTCTGACCGTAACGGTATGCGTATTGTTTACGTTTTAAAGCGTGATGCAGTGCCTAACATTGTATTGAATACGCTTTACAAATACACTCAATTACAATCATCTTTCAGTGTAAATAACATTGCTTTGGTTAATGGACGACCACAAATGTTAGATCTAAAAGAATTAATCTATCATTTCGTTGAACATAGACACGATGTTGTTACTCGTCGTACGCAATTCGAGTTGAGAAAAGCGGAAGAAAGAGCACATATTTTAGAAGGTTTGATCATTGCTTCTGATAATATTGATGAAGTAATTGCATTAATTCGTTCTTCAAACAATGCTGATGAAGCAAGAGCTAAATTAATTGAGCGTTTTGCTTTATCTGAAATTCAAGCAAAAGCAATTGTTGAAATGCGTCTACGTCAATTAACAGGACTGGAGCAAGACAAATTGCGTGCTGAATATGATGAAATCATGAAGTTAATTAATCATTTAAGAGAGTTGTTAGCAAGTAAAGAGCTAAGAATGAACTTGATTAAAGAGGAGTTAATTGAAGTAAAAGAGAAGTTTGGTGATGAGCGTCGTTCTGTAATTGAATATGCAGGAGGTGATGTAAGTATCACTGACTTAATCGCTGATGAGCAAGTAGTAATTACTATTTCTCACGCTGGTTATGTTAAGAGAACGCCGTTATCAGAGTATAAAACACAAAATAGAGGGGGAGTAGGACAAAAATCTGCAGGTACAAGAGACCAAGATTTCTTAGAGCATATGTATGTTGCTACAAACCACCAATATATGTTGTTCTTTACACAAAAAGGTAAATGTTACTGGATGAGAGTTTATGAAATTCCAGAAGGTACAAAAACAAGTAAAGGACGTGCTATTCAGAACTTGATTAATATCGAGAACGATGATAAAGTAAAAGCATTTATCTGTACACAAGACTTAAAAGACGAAGAGTACATCAACAATCACTTTGTGATTATGGCTACTAAACAAGGTCAAGTTAAAAAGACTCCTTTAGAGCAATATTCTCGTCCACGTCAAAATGGTATTAATGCAATTACGATCAAAGAAGATGATGAACTATTAGAAGCTAAATTAACGGATGGTAAGAGTAAAGTATTACTTGCTTTAAAATCAGGTAAATTAGTTCGTTTTGACGAAGAGAAAACTCGTCCAATGGGTAGAACAGCATCTGGAGTTCGTGGTATTACATTAGCAGATGAGAAAGACGAGGTAATCGGAATGGTATCTGTAAGTGACTTGGATAGTGAAATTCTTGTAGTTTCTGAAAATGGTTATGGAAAACGTTCTGCATTGGATGAATATAGAGAAACAAACCGTGGTGGTAAAGGTGTGAAAACAATGAATATCACAGATAAAACAGGTTTGTTAGTATCTATTAATTCTGTTACAGATATGGACGACTTGATGATTATTAATAAATCAGGTTTAACTATCCGTATGAGAGTATCTGATCTTAGAGTTATGGGGCGTGCTACACAAGGAGTTAGATTGATTAATATCAAAGATAACGATTCAATTGCTGCTGTTTGTAAAGTAATGCGTGAAGATGACGAAGAGATTGAAAATGTAAACTTAGATGAAGATGGAAATATTATTTTAGATATTGATACTGAGAATACAACAGACGATACAACAGGTGAAACTTTAGAATAGAAAGTAGAAAAAACTATATAAATATGAATAAAGGTTATGTTTACTTATTGTCAGCTTTGATGGTATCAGGGTTAACAATGGCTCAAAAAAAAGAACTTAAAGACGCTGAAAAAGCTGTTAAGAAAGGTAATGTTGTTGAAGCAAAAGCTGCATTGAAAGCTGTTGAGGCAGTTTTAGGAAATGCTTCTGCTGCTGAGAAAGCACAATACTATGGTCTTCAAGGGAATTTAGCATTTGCTCAGATTCAAAAAGATGTAGATGTAGATAACAATGTTGATGCAATCATTGAATCTTTCCGTAAACTAAACGAATTTGAATCTAATAAAGGAAGTAAAATCGTTAAGTTAGCTAATGAAGAGATTACTACAGTAGGAACTAAAGTTGTTGGTAAAGCAATTGAAGACAATGGTTCTAAAAATTATAAAGGTGCTACAAGACGTTTTACACAAGCTTATGAATTAAATCCTAAAGATACAGTATATTTATACTATGCTGCATCTACGGCTATTAACTCTA
This sequence comes from Myroides sp. C1519, assembly GCF_038039755.1. NCBI lineage: Bacteria > Pseudomonadati > Bacteroidota > Flavobacteriia > Flavobacteriales > Flavobacteriaceae > Myroides > Myroides sp. C1519. The sequence goes on along the minus strand of NZ_JBBPHM010000006.1, from coordinate 130,490 downwards.
AAGATTACGAGACTGCAATTAAAAACTATAAAAAGTTAATTGATTTAGGATACGACGGAAGTGAATCATACTATACTGCAGTTGAAAAAACTTCAGGACAAGTACAAAGCTTTGGGAAAGATTCTAAAATGCGTGACTTAATGGTAAAACAAGGAACTCACACGGATCCTAAGTTTGTAAAAGAGGAGTCTAAAAGACCTGAAATCGTAAAAAATCTTGCTTTAATCTATTATCAAGAAGGTAAATATGATGAAGCTGAAAAAGCTGTTGCAGAAGCAAGAAGAAGTAATCCAAATGATATGAACTTATTATTAACGCATATGGACTTATACTTAAAGTCTAATAATATGGGTAAATATGAGGAATTAGCAAAAGAAGCTTTATCTAAAAATCCTAATGATGATGTATTGTTATACAATTTAGGAGTTACAAGTTTTCAAGCAGGTAAATACGAACAAGCACGTAAATATTACGAAGATGCTATTCGTGTAAATCCAAAGTCTGAGAATGCTTATTTAAACATGGCTTTCTTAAAATTGCAGCCAGATCAAGACATTACTAATCAAATGAATAGTTTAGGTCTTTCTGCTGCTGATAATAAGAAATATGATGCATTACAAAAGAAAAAACACGCTATTTATAAGGATGCAATGAATGACTTAGAAAAAGTTATTTCTATTAATCCAGAAAATGATTCAGCTGTAACTACTTTGAAAAATATTTATCGTGCATTAGAAATGAACGATAAATTAAAAGCATTAGAAGCTAAAACTAAATAGTCTTATAAGATTATCAATAGATAGAAAAGCCCAATGAATTTAATTCATTGGGCTTTTCTTATTTATAAAAGAGAGAAGTAATAAAAAAGGAACAAATAATTATTTGTTCCTTTTTTTACTATTCGTTATCCATTTCTCTGATTTGATTTAATTTATCTTCCCAGATCTTTAGATCATCTCTATGTTTTTCAATGTTTTTATTTACTTCTTTTACAAATGGATTGTCATTTGTTGGGTTTTGAATATATGCTAAGTTGTTCTCTAATTGTAAGATGTTAGAATTAACTTCATCTATCTTACGTTGAATAAATACAGCTTCATTTTGAAGTTTTCTTTTGTCATTAGATTCTAAAATAGACTCTAAACGATTATTAAATTTAACAGCTTCAGTTTCACGTTTACTCATACTTAGCTTGTCAAATAGAACATCAAGTATTTTATTAAACTTACCTTCAATAAAGCGTTTGTTTTGCGCAACACGGCCAAGGCTTTTCCAATTGTTGATATGATTTTTAATCTCTGCAAGATCTGTTTTATGATCTCCAGATAATTGAAAACCTTTCATCAAGTCTAAATATTCTTTCTTTCTATTGTAAACTTCTTGTTCTTCTTGCATTTCGCTATTCTTAATAGAGTGTAAGCGGTCAAAGTAAGAATTACAAGCCTCTTTAAACTCTTTCCATAATTGGTCTGAATGTTTACGAGGTACGTGTCCAATAAGCTTCCAATCGTCTTGAATCTTTTTCATGATAGGAGTAACTCTATCAAAATCTTCGCTATCTTTTAATTCATTAGCTTTTTCAATTAAGGCAACTTTTTTTGCGTAGTTGTCTTGTTGATCTCTTTTAAGTTCTTTATAGAAAGCGTTTTTACTACTATTAAAATTTCTTGTAGCTAACTTAAATAAATCCCAAACAGCTTCATTATTTTCAATTGGTACCTTACCGATAGAGAAGAAGCGTTGTCTTAATTCTTCAACGCGTTTAATCTCTTTTTGCCAAATATTGTGGTTACTAATCTTTTGTTTAGACAATTGATCAATTTCACTAATGATAGCAACTTTTAAGTTCAAGTTCTCTTTTTCTACCACGCGTAATTTATCAAATAGCAGTTCTCTTTTGTCGTGTAGTTGTTTTGTAATGTCGCTAAACTGCTCCCAAATTTGTTCTCTAACTTCTCTGTCAACAGGGCCAATTTCTTCTTTCCAAATACGGTGCAATGTTTGTAATTCTCTAAAAGCTTTAATTACATCATTGGCAGATAGTAATTCTTGAGCTCTTGTAATTAACTTTTGCTTTTGTTCTAAGTTATATTTGAAGTCTAAATCTCTTGATTCTCTATCTAAGTGAAGTTGATCGTAAAATCTCTCAATTTGGAAGTGATAGTTGTTCCATACGTGGTTATATTTATCTTTAGGAATTGGTCCTGCAGATTTCCACGCATCTCTTAATTCTGCTAATTGTTTTAGCGCATCTGCTCCTTGTTCACTGTTTTCAACTAAATTCTTTAGTTTATCAATGATCTCAAGGCGTTTATCCAGATTTGTATTTAGATTGTTTTGTAATTGCTTGTAGTATGCATTTTTCAACGTTCTAAACTCGTCATATTCTTTATCAAACTCAACCTTAATAGGTAAGTGGTAGTCGAAGTCAGCTTCAGAGGCATCAGGATTCTCTTCCAAGAAAGTCTCTTTTTTCTCTTCTAACAACTCATTATACTTGCGAAAGAATTCTTTTTTGATTTCTTCAGCAATGTCTTTGATAGCTGTTACCTTGTGATGTTTGACTAATTTGTGAAGTTCGTGCGTTAACTTTTCCATATCCAACTTTTCATAGTTTATGGTTGGAATATCTACTTGTTCGTGTAAAGCTAAATCCTCTCCTTCTTCAGCATTAGAAGCATTGATGGAATCGAGAGCTTTTTCTTTATCAGTTGGGACAACCTCACTTAAATTTGATTCCGGTTTTTGTCCATCTGCTTGCTCCTGCAGGTTATCATTCTTTTGTTCTAACATTTGTGAAAACTCTTTAGTTAAACAATAAATATAAAGTGCGATATATATGACACCTTCTCAAATTTAATAAAAAAAAATGAATAAACCCCTTTTTGTACTATAAGATTAATAACGTTTTTTATTTAACTCTTAATCCCTGGAGAACGGTCTGTTCCAAATTTTGTAGGCTTTCTCTGCTTGCAGTACCAACATTTCATAACCATTCTTTACTGTTGCTCCCTTTTCTTTAGCCAATTTCATTAGCATTGTTTCTTCTGGATTATAAATTAAGTCGTAAACAATATGTTTTTCTGTTACAAATTCCATTGGTACTTCAGGATATTGCTCAATATTTGGATATGTGCCAACGGGAGTCGTATTTATAAGAATTGTATGATCAGCTAAAATTTCTTTATTTAAATCTTTATAAGCTAAACTATCTTCACTGGCCGTTCTACTTACAAATTGAAATTTTATACCAAGTTTATTTAAAGCATATTCAATAGCTCTACTTGCGCCACCAGTACCAAGAATTAAAGCTTTTTTATGGCTGTTTTTCAACAAAGGCTTAATTGAGTGATAGAAACCATACCAATCAGTGTTATATCCTTTTAATTTACCTTTTTTAGTGATCTGAATTGTATTTACAGCTCCTATTTTTTTAGCTTTCTTACTCAAACTGTCTAAATAAGGAATGATTGATTGTTTATAAGGTATCGTTACATTTAAGCCAGTAATATTTTTATTAGCTTCGATTATGTCAGAAAACAGACTTATTTTCTCAATATCAAAATTCTCATAAGTACTATTACTGTCTTTTTTCTTATCAAATTTTTCTGCAAAGTAGGCTCTTGAAAAAGAATAATCAATATTTTTTCCAATTAATCCGTAGCGTTTAGTCATTTTAGTTAGTAGTTTTTAATCGAAGGATTAGTGAAGTAAAACATCCTTTGAAATTTGAGTATGAATATAAGAAAAAAAGCTATTCAAAAGAATAGCTTTATTTAGTTTCAAATTTCTTAATTATATTTTGAACAAGAGGGTTTTCCCATTGAGTAGGGAAGAACGTCTGAATGATTGTTCTCTTGTCAAAGTCTTTGTTCAAGGCCGTAGTTAAGTACTCTGTTCCTCTGTCAATATCGTGAATTGTAAAGTAAACAACGGCTAATCTGTAGTCGATGTCTGCTTCTTCAGGGTGAAAGTCTGCTATTTGTAATAACTTTTGAATTGATGACTCATATTCCCCTAAAAGATATAATACATCTGCCCAACCTGTCCAATTCTCAACAATGTAATTTCCGAGTTCGGCTGCTATTTTATAACCGCGTTCAGCTTCAGAAAAATTCAATAAACTTTTGTTTAAAATAGCATAACGTATCCAATATCTCTCATTAAACTCGTCAATCTGAATTGCTTTTTGAACATAGAACAATGCCTTGTCATAGTTTTCTTCTAATATACACAAGTCAGTTAGTGCTATCCAACCTTTGTCAAGCATTGGATCTTCGTGTACTGATCTTTTGTAAAACTGATAAGCCTGCGTATAGTTATTCAGTTTTTCATAACAAGCTCCAATGCGCATTAGCACAAAAGAAGTAGCATCATCTAATTCTAAAGTCACTAAGTAATTTGTAATAGCATCTTCAAACTTGTTTAACTTCTCAAGTGTTTTTCCTTTTTCTAAGTATGCACCTACAAACTCCTCGTCAATTAACGTAGCATAGTCAAATGCCCATTCTGCTTTCTTGTAGTTTTTAATTGTGAAATACTGTCTTCCCAACTGGTGCCAAGCGATTTCACTATATGGATTTCTATCAATAAATGCAGTTAAAAAGGTAATAGCTTCTTCATTTTCACTTAAAAAATCAAAACAGTACACAACATTGTATAAAGCAGATTGGTCCTCTTCATCGTTTTCTAAACACAAGATAAAGTTTTCTTTTGCCTTTTCAATATCATCTACCAGTAGGTACTCCATTCCTAATAGAGAATAAACATCTGCTAAGTCCTCTGTTAGTTCTAAAGCTTTTTTCAAAGACTCAATAGCCTCTAAGTGGTTGCCTTTTTTAGAATAAACCGTTGCACGTTGAATAAATACTTCTTCGTTTTGTGGATCGAGTATTTCGATCTCATTTAACAATCTATCTGCCGCTTCAAGCTTATTCTGAAATAATAATAATTCTACCTCTACTAATTTTAAACCAGTAGAGTTAGGATGTTGCTCTAATCCTAATTTAAGAGCCTTTTTTGCTAAATTCAATTTCCCGGAATCGAGATAATGCAAAATGATGTTCTCAAATTCTTCAGAGTCAAAAAATAAAACCTTGTTGGTTTTAAGCATTGACTCAAAACGAGAAAGAGATAATTTATTTTCTTCTTCGTCGTTATTTAAATGCATATAATAATATGTGTTTGTAAATTAGAAATTATAATCCTAATTCTTTTTGTACTTCATTCAGTGCTTCAATAATCATAGCACATCCTTCTTTTATTTCGTCTTCTGAAACTGTTAATGGTGGAGTAATACGAATTGCTTTTCCTTCAAATAACAACCAGAATAAGATTAATCCTTTTTCTTGACATTTCATAATTACGCGATTTGTAATATCTGCGCTCAATGTCATCGGTGCTAACATCAGTCCGCGACCTCTAATATCTGTAATTAATGGGTGAACCAACAACTCTCTAAACAGCTTTTCTTTTTCAAGTGTTTGCGCCATTAAGTCTGTTTCAACTAACTCTTTTAACGTTGCTAAAGACGCTGCTGCAATCACAGGGTGACCACCGAAAGTAGTGATATGTCCAAACTTCGGATTGTCATATAACATATCCATGTGTTTATCACTCGCAGTAAAAGCACCAACAGGCATTCCACCTCCCATACCTTTACCCATAACGATTACGTCAGGAACAACATCGTAATTTTGGAAACCGAATAATTTCCCCGTTCTACCAAAACCAGGTTGAATCTCATCGACAATCATCAAAGCACCAACTTCTTCACAACGCTTTTTAACCTTAGTTAAGAATCCGTCAAACGGTTCAACAAAACCTGCACCACCTTGAATTGTTTCAAGAATGATACCTGCCGTTTTAGTGGTTATCTTTTCTAAATCTTCCACACAGTTGAAGTGAATGAAATCAACATCTGGTAATAGGGGGCGGAAAGCGCGTTTGCGTTCTTCAAAACCCATTACACTCATTGATCCCATCGTGTTTCCGTGGTAAGCGTTAAAACAAGAGATAAGTTGGCTTCTACCAGTTACTCTTTTCGCAAGTTTTAAGGCTCCCTCAGTTGCCTCAGTACCTGAATTTACTAAGTATGTTTTATTAAGCGGAGCAGGGATGTTCTCTGCTAGTATTTTACAAAACTCAACAGCTGGGTCTTGAATATACTCACCGTAAACCATTACGTGAGAGTATTTATCCAATTGGTCTTTAATTGCTTGATTAACCTTTGGGTTTTGATGTCCAAGGGTACAAGCAGATACGCCTGCTACAAAGTCTAAGTAAGCTTTATTATTATTGTCGTATATGTATGAACCTTTTGCGTATGATACTTGCATAGCTAAAGGATTCGGTGATGTCTGAGCTTGGTATTTAAAAAAATCTTCTTTCATTATTTTGATTCTTTTATTGTCTATTTTGTAATCTTTTGCACTTGTGCTTTTTTTGCGCTTTGTTGTAACTGTTTAGCAGGTGCAGTGTTATTTTGAATTTGAAGAGGAGTAGGTACCCTTTCTTCCTTTTTCTTTTCTACTTTCTTTTCTTTTGTATGAGAAGAGGAAGTAGACATTGTTTCTGGTTGCAGTTCTAACGGTTTGTCAAATCCTGCTTTTTTATCATCTCTTTCCTTTTCTGTTTTCTTTTCATTTAAGAGTTCTTCATCAGTAAATATATCGTCCAAAGAGTTGATTTTTTCATCTCCTCTCCAAAGGAAATCTCTTAGTAATCTTGCACTTTTAGGTAGTAGTGCGTCAGGATATAAATCACTTGACGGAGCTACGAACTTCGTAGCAGTGGCAATTTTACCATCGTCAAAAGTCACGTTTATATGACTACAAATACCTTTGTCAATTCCTACTAACTCATCTTTATCATTATACATATAGTAAATGATTTCGGCATTTTTAATCAAGTCAAGTTCAGAAAGTTTATTTTCTTTAAACTTACCATATAAGTTAACACCTTTCAGTTGATTATATCCAGTGCCTATGGAATCTTTTTGAATAGCAAAAGCATTGTCTATCACCTTAATTGAATCCATTTGCTCAGTTTGCATATTGCTCAGCATATGAATTAATCGACCTGTTAATTGTGTTTCTCCGTTCCATAATACAGGTTTTCCAATCATTTGTGTCAGTCCAATTTTTTCATTCCAATGAATAGAATCAGCCTTACCACTCATACTATCTCTAAAAATTCGAGCATCTTTATAAGCACGAATTACTCTCTCTTTATCTTTTCCTGTCAATAAAATTCGAGGAGCGTGCATATACACAGAATCTCCTTCTTGCGATTTCATACTAACTAAAGCTTTCTTTGTAACATACATCGAATCTTGAGCTTTGTATAGTTCGGCATAATGCCCTGTAATCTTAGCTTTATTGATTGTATCCGTAATAACTACATTATTTGTAGCAGAAGCATAATCTTTTTGTTTCGCATAATAAATTGAATCACCAGCTATTTTTCGCTGATCGTACCATATATACGAGTTCTTTACCATTTTTCCGATGTCACTTTTAACATCGTAGAAACCATTTTCAGTATAAATGTAATCCCCTTTATTAGTTACCGTTGACGGACCATAAACATAGGCGTGTTCAGGTACTTCATAAAAGTCTAAGTGATTTGATTTAACTACAGTTCCTTGTTCAGAAGTAATTGTAACAGCAGTGAAGAATTGAAACTTCTTTTCTTCCGTGAAATATTTTCCACGTTGGCTCTCTAAGACATTCCCTTTGTTGTTAATCACAGCGTGAGAATCGTAAAATACTAAATTCTGAAAACGGTCATACTTCAAAGTATCTGTTTCCATAGTAGAGTCAGGAGAAGTTAAAAGTACATCACCTTGTGCATAAGCAAATCCATTGACTCCATTATACTCAGCGTATTTACTATTCATCGTCAAGGTATCTCCTTGGACAATGTGTACATCACCAAAAAGTTTAAGGTAGTTTTCTTTTTCGAAGTAGTATGCTTTGTTACACGTCATATTTAAACCATCGTGTTCCGCAGAAATATTCCCCGTTAGAATTACCGCATCGGGTAAAACCTGTTGGTTAATGTCTGAATAATCAGCGTGATGTATGATGATTTTTTTTTTGTCTTGACTAAAACTAAGTAACGTGAAAAGTATAAAAATTACAGAATAATGTATTGCTCTCAAGTCGATATATTTTTGTCAAATTTAAGTAAAAAATGTGAACAAAGATTTTAGTTAAGAATAAATTATATTTAGGAAAGTAAAAAGATAAAAAAAACACTTCCGAAGAAGTGTTTTAGTGTATTATTTAACGATTGTTTGCGTTCTATCAGGACCAACAGATACAATTTTAATAGGCACATTAAGTTCTTTTTCAATGAACGTGATGTATTCTTTTAATTCTGAAGGTAATTCCTCGTAAGAAGTCATTCCAGTTAAGTCAGCTTTCCATCCTTTTACTTCAGTATAGATTGGCTCAACGTTTTCTGGTTCGATGTTGTAAGGTAAATGATCGATTTCTTCTCCTTTATATTTGTACGCAGTACAGATTTTTAAAGTTTCAAAACCAGAAAGCACGTCAGCTTTCATCATATACAATTCAGTAACACCATTAACTTCAACTGCATATTTTAAAGCAACTAAGTCTAACCAACCACAACGTCTTGCACGACCTGTAACTGATCCAAACTCACGACCTACATTAGCCATAGTAGCTCCGATTTCGTCGCTTAACTCAGTAGGGAATGGTCCGCTACCAACTCTTGTAGTGTATGCTTTGAAAATACCGAATACGTTTTTCACTTTGTTTGGAGGAACTCCTAAACCAGTACACGCACCAGCAGCAGTAGTAGTAGAAGAAGTAACAAATGGGTAAGTACCAAAGTCAACGTCAAGTAAAGACCCTTGAGCTCCTTCTGCTAATATTGATTTTCCATCTTTTAAAGCAGTACTAACGTAGTTCTCGCTATCGATGAAAGTTAATTTTTTAAGTTGTTCAACAGAAGTGAAAAATTCCTCTTCTAATTCAGCAAGATTATATTGTAAATCCACATCGTGGAACTTAATCATTGCTTCGTGTTTGTCAGCTAAAGCGCGGTAACGCTCTTTAAAATCAGCTAATTCAATATCACCAACTCTTACACCGTTTCTACCAGTTTTGTCCATATAAGTAGGACCAATTCCTTTTAATGTAGAACCGATTTTAGCTTTCCCCTTTGCAGCTTCAGATGCAGCATCAAGTAAACGGTGAGTAGGTAAAATAAGGTGAGCTTTTCTTGAAATCAATAATCTTGAGTAGATATCAATATTAAATTTTTCAAGTCCTTCAATTTCTTTTATAAATACCACTGGATCAATTACAACACCGTTTCCGATGATGTTCATAGAATTTTTATGGAAAATACCCGACGGGATAGTGCGTAGTACGTGTTTGATACCATCAAATTCTAAAGTGTGTCCAGCATTTGGTCCACCTTGAAAGCGAGCAATAATGTCGTATTTAGAAGTAAGTACATCAACGATTTTACCTTTTCCTTCATCGCCCCATTGCAGGCCTAGTAGTAAGTCTACTGTCATTATTTGTGTTGTTAAATTGTTTTATTTTTAGTTGTTTTCCTTTTTCTCAGCTTCAGCTTCCGGATTCTTTCTTGAACCATAGAAGTAAAGAGAGTGATTATGGATATCTATATTAAAGATCTCTTCGATCGTTTTTTTGATCGTCTGAATACGAGGATCGCAAAATTCAATTACTTCACCTGTATCAGTTAAAATAATATGATCGTGTTGTTTGTCAAAATATGATTTCTCATAATGTGCTTGGTTTTGACCAAATTGGTGTCTTCTAACCAATCCACATTCAAGCAATATTTCAATAGTATTGTAAAGGGTAGCTCTACTAACTCTATAGTTTTTATTTTTCATTTTGATGTAAAGAGATTCTATATCAAAATGATCTTCACTATCATAAATTTCTTGTAGAATAGCATACCTCTCAGGAGTCTTACGATGCCCTCTGTCTTCTAAGAACTTCGTAAAAACATTTTTAACGATTTCTTGATTTTTTTCACTTCCCATTTTCAAAATATCTTAGGTGCAAATATAGAGCTATTTTCTTTTCAGACGAAAAATAAAAATAAGCTTCATCTATATTCATATAACTTTTACTTATTCTTAAGAAGGATTAACTCTTGACACTTTGTCAATTCCTTCTATCTTTTTGATGTTCATCATCATTTTTTTCAACACGTCATTATTTGGAACAGTAACAGTGATTGAACCTTTAAATAATCCCGCATTTTCACTTAATGAGATACTGCGAATATTAACCACTTTACTCTCCATAATAATCTTAGTGATATCAGTAGTTAAACCAGCAGAATCCAAACCAGTAATATTAATAGTAGCTTCAAAGTTCATTGCAGTTTGAGAATCAACCCATTTAGCAGGTATAATTCTATAAGCATAGTTTGAACGCATACTAATAGCATTCGGACAATCTGTTTTATGTACTTTGATTCCCTCATTAATGGTTACAAAGCCAAATACGTCATCTCCAGGAATAGGATTACAACACGTAGCCAATTTATAATTAAGCTTTTCTTCATCCTTACCAAACACTAATAAATCTGGCACTTTTCCGCTTGCTGTATCACTTGTAGGAATAGAAGGTGCTCTCTTAATAGTCTTTTTAAAGAAACTAAATAGGGAGTTATTTCTATTCGCTGCAAATTCTTTCAGTTGCGTATTATCAATCATTCCAGAACCCACGCGATAAAATACCTCTTGGCTTGTTTTCACTCTAAAGTGCGCCACCATTTCATTCACTACACTCTCGTCTAATGTAATTTTAAGGTGTTTTAATTTGCGGACTAACTGTTCTTTTCCTTCGTCAGCAATTTTCTTTGTATCCTCGTTTAGTGCACTTTTAATCTTGTTTTTCGCACGAGAAGTAGTTACGTAATCTAACCAACTGACATTCGGTTTTTTACTTTCAGAAGTAATGATTTCTACCTGATCACCACTTGACAATACGTGGTTTAATGGAACTAAACGTCCATTCACACGAGTTCCTCTTGTGTGTAATCCCACCTCAGAGTGAATAGAGAAAGCAAAGTCTAACGCAGTAGCCCCTTTAGGAAGCGATTTAATTTCACCCTTAGGAGTAAAGATATAAATCTCCTTAGCATATAAACTAAGTTTAAAGTCCTCCACAAAATCCACTGCATCAGTTTCGGCATTTTCTAACGCCTCTTTCAGTTGATTTAACCAGATATCAAGGTTATTTTCTTCTGTAACCCCATTTTTATATTTGTAGTGAGCAGCATAACCTTTCTCAGCAATTTCATCCATTCGTTCACTTCGGATTTGAATTTCAACCCATCTACCTTTTGGGCCCATTACAGTAATATGCAAGGCTTCATATCCAGTTGATTTAGGAGCAGAAATCCAATCTCTCAAGCGGTTGGGGCTTGGGCGATAATGGTCAGTTACGATAGAATAAATCTTCCAGGCAATGAATTTCTCATCGTGAGGATTAGACTTATAAATAATACGCAAAGCAAATTTGTCGTACACCTCGTCAAAAGTTACGTTCTGTGCTTTCATTTTGCGTCGGATAGAGTAGATAGACTTTGGACGTCCTTTCATTGAATAATCAATGTGTTCTTCATCCAAAGAAGCTTTTAGCGTATCACTCACCGATTTAATATACGCATCTTGTTCTTCCTTGCTCTCTTTCATTCTATTTACAATGTCTTTGTAAACGCGAGGCTCAGTATATTTAAGACCTAAGTCTTCTAATTTTGTTTTGATGTTAAACAAACCAAGTCTATGCGCCAAAGGAGCGTAGATATATAATGTTTCAGAAGCAATTTTGGCTTGTTTATAATCCACCATACTGTCCATTGTTTGCATATTGTGCAAGCGGTCAGCAATTTTAATAAGGATTACACGAACGTCATCATTCAACGTCAATAGCATTTTTCGGTAGTTCTCTGCCTGCATAGAAATATGCGGGTCAGGTTCAAACGTAGCCATTTTAGTCAACCCTTCAACAATCTTAGCAATTTTAGGGTTAAACCATTCTTCTATTTGTTCTACTGTAATGTCTGTGTCTTCTACAACGTCGTGTAGTAAAGCTGAAGCAATAGATGTAGGTCCCAAACCAATTTCGCTTGCTACAATTTTAGCAACAGCGATTGGGTGGAAGATATATGCCTCTCCAGATTTTCTGCGTTGAGGTCTGTGTGCCTCTACAGCTACGTCAAACGCTTTTCTGATTAACTTTTTATCGTCGTCAGTTAAAGTTTGATAACTTATTTGGAGAAGTTCTTTATACTCTCTTGCGATAGCTTTGTTTTCAATTTCAATTTCTGCCTCTGTCATAAATTACTCTTCTTAATATCGTAAATAACCTTGTATTAAATATATGAAAAAAAACAATGTATAAACCGCATAATGGTTTAAAAATATAAGGTACATCATTTATAAAACCTGATAAAATTTATAGAATATAAAATATCACGTTTTGTGATTTAACGTAAAGATTTACAAAACTTTACTAAAGTACAAACAATTTTATTATGTAGGAGTGTAAAATTATAAGAATTAAAAAGCCTTAAAAGTGACTTCTTTTGACAGTGTGTTAAAGCTACTTTTCTGCTTTTTTAGAGAAATTAAGGAGTAGAATTGTTTTGATTTATGTTTGAATGCTTCCCAAATAAAAGTATAATGTCTCATAATGTTATCATACGATTTTTACACAATACATATAAAGTATTATAAACATTGGGTTTTAAATTATTGTATCGCAAATAAAATACAAAAAAGTGTTTTAGATTGTACTACAACGTTTTTTTGTCTTAAAGACACACACTTTATTCCTAATAAAACCAAGGCTTACAAGTGTTTTGATTGTACCATGTTCGAGACATGTTCGAGACAAGTACCACATTTACTCGGAAATAGGGTGGTATTTCCGAAGGAGTGTAGAACTAATGTGGTACTTGTGTCGAATGAGTGCTAAACAAAACTAAGCGTAAAGTAATTTGTTTACCCAAACATAGCCTTTTCTGTCAATTTTGAGTTACTACAAATAGGAAAGAAGGGATTAGTAAAATAGTCGGGAATGATGAGAACTTAGAAGTTTTGACAAGTGAAAAAGTCCTTAATTTTTTACTGATTTCTGTACTTTATGTAAGCTATATTTATTAACTAAAAGAACTTAGAAGAATTATTAGCACGAAAAACACCTATATTAAAAAACAGGTTTGATATTTTGTTTGTAGGTTTGTAGTCAATCAAATCTCTCCCTAACAATAAGTATAGCTATGTAGTAATGTTTGGCTATATGACACTAAGAATATGATGATATGACAAGTTAGAACCACATTGTTGGATGACGATGGTTTTCTTGTAGTGTAAAGGGAGGTTGACAACAGTGTTTATGTTGTTAGTAAATATTAAAAAGCTTTAGTTTGAAAAGGATAGAAATAAAAAATAAGATTCAAAAACAAGAGGACAAAAGCCTTTCGTTTCGTGTATATGATTTGACAAAAGATAACTTACAAGATTATCTTAAACCACATAAAAAAGACCACTTTTGTATTTTTATAGTAGAATCGGGGGAGATAGATCTTCAGTTAGAAGCTAATATTATTTCGCTAAAATCAGGTAGAATTTCTATTGTATTTCCAGAACAGATAGCGGCTGTTTTGTCTGTATCGGAAGAAATATCTGGAAAAATATTGCTGTTTGAAGAAGTGTTGTTTTGTTCGGATATTTTGAAGAACGAATTGCTGTCGTATAACGTTAATTTATCAACTAACTTAAATTCAATTATTCTATCTCCGGCAGAGTTTGAACGTGCAAAAATGGTGGTTTCTAATATTGAAGGTATTTATGAAAGCCCGAGTTTAATGCGTAAGGAACAAGCGCGATTTTATATCAAAATCTTGTTGTTAGGGCTTATTGAATCTATTCACGGACAACAACCAATCTTTCAGTATGAGATAGATAAAACGGTTTATATTCGTTTTAAAAAGATGTTGAACGAACAGTATAAAAGCGAGAAAACAGTGAAGTTTTATGCGGATAGTTTGGCTATTTCTACTAAGAAATTAAATAGTATTACGAAAAGACATTGTGGCGAAACAGCCATTAATGCAATACATACGCGTATTTTACAAGAGATTAAAAGGTTGTTGTTGTTTTCTGATTGGACCCATAAACAGATATCTTTAGAACTTGGGTTTAGTTCGCCCTCTGCCTTAAATAAATTCGTTAAAAACAAATTAGATGAAACGCCAACAGAACTTCAAAATGAGTTGGCTCAAATTTATAACAAATAGGACTAAGAGTATAACATCTGAGGGGAGGATTGCCCATACTTTTGCTTCAGAAATTAAACAGAAAAATTAGTCTATAATGGGTAAGTTATTTATTGCTGGTGAGATGTTCCACGGTGCTGGAAGTCTTCAAGAATTAAAAAATATAAAAGGGAGCAAAGCGGTAATCGTTACAGGTGGAAGCTCAATGAAGAAAAGCGGAATGTTAGGTAAAGCAATTGCTTACTTAGAAGAAGCTGGATTAGAGATTAAAACGTATGAAGGAGTAGAAGAAGATCCATCATCTGATACTTGTTTCAAAGGAGCAGAGTTGATGAAAGAATTTCAACCTGACTGGGTTGTAGGTCTTGGAGGATGTTCTGCAATTGATGCTGCAAAAATGATGTGGGTATTCTACGAACACCCAAATGCTGATTTTGATGCAATGACAGTTCCTTTTAAAGTACCTACTTTACGTAACAAAGCTAAGTTTATTGCAATCCCTTCTACAAGTGGTACAGGTACAGAAACTACTGGTTTAGCTGTAATTACTGACCGCGAAAAAGGTGTGAAATACCCTATCGTATCGTATGAATTAACACCAGATATTGCTATCGTAGATGGAGAGATTTGTGAATCTATGCCAGCTCACGTTACTTCTAATACTGGTTTAGATGCATTAACTCACTGTGTTGAGGCGTATGTTTCTAATATCGAAGATAATTATGCTGATGTATTGGCTAAAGGTGGTTTAGAGATTGTTTTCAACAACTTGAAAGAAGCAGTTAAAAATCCTAACAATATTGTAGCTCGTCAAAATATGCACGATGCTTCATTTATGGGAGGTCTTGCTTTTAACAATGCTTGGTTGGGAATTGTTCACTCTTTATCTCATCAAGTAGGTGCGTTATATGGCATTCCCCACGGTGCTTCTAACGCAATCTTCTTACCAAACGTAATTCGTTATAACGCAAAAGTTACTAATCGTTTTAAAGACCTTGCTAAGGTTCTTGAAAAGGAAACAGCAGAAGACTTAGCTCAAGCGGTTGAAACGTTAAGAGCTGAGGTTAATAACCAAGCGGCGATTAAAGACTTCGGAATTTCACGTGAGGATTGGGATAAAAACTTAGACTTCATTGCTAACAATGCTTTCTTAGACCCTTGTACTGGTTTCAACCCAAGAAAACCAACTGTTCAAGAGTTAAAAGATATCTACAATGCTTGTTATGATGGTCTTGTTTTTGTAGAAAACAACTAATCAAAGTATTTAAAAGTTTAGAGAACAATAGTTCTTAAATCACGAAAGCCTGTCGATTGACAGGCTTTTTTGTTATAGGATGATTTCGCTTATTTAAAATCGCGTTGTCTTTTTGCTTCAAAAAGTAGGATAGAGGCAGCAACGGATACGTTCATAGAATCAATAACACCACTCATTGGAATGATGATGTTTTTTGTACTGGCATCTCTCCATTGTTGCGTAAGTCCTGTCGCTTCTGTACCTACTACAAAAGCTGTCGCTTCTGTGTAATTTCTTGTGTGGTAAGAAGTAGAATCTTGTAAAGTAGCACAATAGATATTGATATTGCGCTCTTTTAAAAAGGCAATTGCTTCTTCTGTTGTAGCCATTGCAATCTGATTGGTAAATACACAACCAACACTTGAACGGATGATGTTCGGGTTGTATAAATCACTACGTGGGTTAGCAATGATAACAGCATCAATATTAGCAGCATCTGCTGTTCGTAGTATAGCTCCAATATTCCCTGGCTTTTCAGGTGCTTCTGCAATTAGTATAATCGGATTTTCAGAAAGCTTCAAGTCTGCTAAAGAAAGTGTTTTCGTTTGCGCTATTGCAATCACTCCCTCTGTTGTATCTCTATAGGCTAACTTCTGGTAGACGTCTTTTGATATTTCTATCAACTCAGTTTCTGCTGTAATAAAAGGTTTTAAGCTTTGCTCACTAATGATGTCAGCATAGAAAAGTAACGTCTTCATTACATAGCCACCTTTAGTTGCTAATTCGATTTCTCTAACCCCCTCGATGATGAAAGAGTTGCTTTGTTTTCTATTTCTTGCTTTTTCTTGTAGTTGAACAATACTTTTAATAAAAGGATTTTGAGGACTGTCTATTTTTTTTATCATCATTTTATAAGGTACCTTTTGCTTTGATTTGCAGGTATTTATTTATGGTATTTATGGATAATTCTTCTGGTGCGGTTAGTATGGATTGTATTCCATATTTTGTCAATTCATTGACGATTAATCGCTTTTCAAAGTTAAATTTTTCTGCAATTACTTTGTCAAAAATATCATCAATGTTTTTTGCCTTTTTATTTGTCAGTTTTGTCAACTCTGTATTTTCAAAAAACACAACTAATAAGACGTGGTTTTTGGCAATAGCTCTTAGGTAAGGCAGTTGTCTTTTTAAACTATTCATCGACTCAAAGTTGGTGTATAATATAATCAGACTTCGATGGGTAATTTTGTGCTTTATTTGTGCGTATAACTTTCCGAAATCACTTTCAACAAAGTTTGTTGTTACGCGATACAGTTGCTCCATTATTTTGTGCAACTGCGTTTTTTTACTATCCGCAGGGAGTTGGTTTTTAATGTCCTCCGAAAAAGTCATTAAACCTACTTTATCGTTCTTTTTTAGAATTACGTTAGACAGGGCTAAAGTTGAATTAATAGCATAGTCTAAGAGCGATAGCCCGTTAAAAGGCATTTGCATAACGCGCCCTCTATCAATGATACAGTAAACTGTTTCTGTGTTTTCATCTTGGTATTGGTTTACCATCAACTCGTTTTTCTTAGCGGTTGCTTTCCAGTTGATAGTGCGTATATCGTCTCCTAAAACATATTCTTTAATTTGCTCGAACTCTGTAGTGTTGCCAATTTTCCTGATTTTCTTCATTCCAAAGGCGTATTTGTTTTTCGAAAACGCCATCAAGTCGTATTTTTTCATTTGGATAAATGAAGGGTAACTTGGCAATGTAGCTTGGTCGCAAAAAACATAGCGTTTAGCTACTAATCCCAAAGCAGAAGAAACATAGATATTTAGTTTTCCAAATAGGTACTCTCCGCGTTCTTTAGGTGAAAGAGTATAGGAAATAGTCTTGTGTTCTTTAGCCAGTAAGGTTCTCTTGATTTCAAAGTCCCTTTTTTGAAATTGAAAAGGTATCTCGTCTATTATTTCACAGTGAAAAGTAATAGGAGATTGATTTTCAATCGAAATATAGATAGGGTTATCATCTCCATTAGACAGTTTTTCTGGCAAAATACGCACAGCATTGACTTTGTTTTTCTTAGAAAACAATAAGGTTATATCTACTAATATCGCAGCAAAAAACAATAGGAATAGTCCCCAAACAACTAAGTATAGCACAGGAAAAATAAACGCAAGTGCAAATAAGACCATAATACTACCAAGGCCTATATACACGCGTTTCTGAAGATAAAGTTGTTTGAAAAATTTAAACATAATGTCTTACAATTATCTTGGGATATCTATTGATTCTACGATTTGATTTATAATGTCATTTGCCGTAACACCTTCCATTTCTCTTTCCGGAGAAACAATAATACGGTGTTGCAACACAGGGATAGCTGCTTCTTTGATGTCTTCAGGTGTAACAAAATCTCTGTTGTTGATAGCAGCAAAACCTTTAGCCGCATTTAAAATAGCAATTGAGGCACGAGGAGATGCTCCTAAGTATAACAAGGAGTTTGTTCTGGTATTAGCAACAATCTTAGCAATGTATTCTATGATGTTTTTCTCTACAATAATCTCTTTAATCAACTTTTGAAAAGCAATGATTTCAGTAGGAGTTAGTACTTTTTGTATTTGGTCTAACTTCTTCTTGTCTTGTAATTCGTGTTCTTTTTGAATAATAGCAATTTCCTCTTCTAAAGAAGGGTAGTCAATGCTAATTTTAAACAAGAAACGGTCTAATTGTGCTTCTGGTAAGCGGTATGTTCCCTCTTGCTCAATTGGGTTTTGTGTTGCAATTACTAAAAACGGAGCATCCATTGTATATGTTTTGCTGTCGATAGTAATTTGGCGTTCCTCCATTACCTCAAACAAGGCAGCTTGTGTTTTAGCCGGAGCACGGTTAATCTCATCAATCAATACTAAGTTAGAAAAGATAGGTCCTTTTTTAAACTCAAATGCCGATTGTTGCATATTGAAAATAGACGTACCTAAAATATCTGAAGGCATTAAATCAGGCGTAAACTGAATACGGCTAAAGTCCATATCAATAGCTTGTGCCAGTAGTTTAGCAGAAAGTGTTTTTGCAACTCCAGGCACCCCTTCTAATAAGATGTGGCCATTGGCAAGGAGAGCCACTATGATTTGGTCTATCGTCTTTTCTTGTCCGATAATTACTTTGTGTATTTCACTTCTAATAGCCTTTACTTTTTCTTGTAATAAGCTCAAGTCTAAACGTGATTCAAAGTGTAAGTTTTCTGATGAAATTGGCGTGTTTTCCATAGTATATTTTTAATCAATGATTTTCTCTATTATTTTATTTAACGCAACTAATTGTGCTTCTGAAGCGCTGTTAGGAGTTGCTTTGAACTGTTCTACAAAAGAAACAAACTGTTTGATGTCTTGTTTGTCCTTACCTGTTTTAGCGTGTAAATCAAGGATAAACTGTTCGTTTAACTTAGTTGTATCAATCCAATATTTACGTCTTATTTTTTCTAAAGTGTAAATAATTGACTTATTGATGAGGTCTTCATAATCTTTGTTTTGCAAGTATAGATTAGAAACTGTTTTTGTAAAGTCAACTGTTGTATTTGACAAAGGTTTGATAATCGGGATGACACGTTGTTTTCGCTTTGCTGTAAATAAGATAAAAACAACAAGTGAAATCAAGAAGAAATACCACATCCACTTCAAAGCAGGATTGTTTAGAATAAAACGCAACATTGAATTGGATATATACTTTTCGTCGCCAGCAATTTTAGTTACTGAGAAAAATAAATCTCCCCTTGGTATATACGATAAAACACCAGCGATGTAAATATGATTATTACTTTTTAGCATATTGTAATTCGTAAACATAGCAGGTTCAGTTCCTAAAATAAGAGACCCTTTGCCTATAGGTATGCGAATTAAGTTAGGAAATTTGTCTCCTTTTATTTTAGAATACCCAAGTACTTCAGCAGTTTCTTTTAGTTCTTCAGACAGGTCAAAGTATCTAAAAGTAGGGTTGTCAAGTATAAAAGAGTAAGAAGTAAGGTTCTTATTTGTCAGTGAAACCGAAAGGTTTATGTCTTCTGTTAAGGTATAGTTTTCATATCTTTTTTTCATAGACATTGTTTCAAGACCTCTTATTCCATCAATATACTTTTGAAAGATTAAGACTGTATTACCGTAAGCAACATAATCCGCTATATCACTCATCGAATGCTCGCTGATGTACTCATAGCCTTTAATAGATATAACAGACGCTGAAGTTATTGAATCCGTTGCCTTTTCAGCAAAGAAGTTATACATATTATCAGTAATGCGGGTAACAGCTGTACGATTGTCTAAGAGCTTGTCTATTTCGTTGTCCAATACATATAGACCATAAGGAATCTTATCAACATTGCTGTAAGATTCAGTCCAATTGATAGGTGGTTTTCTGCTGGATTCTATGAAGTAAATAAAACCAAGAATCACGAAGAAAAAGAATATAAATCTATTTATAGAGTTTTTCACGATACATTGGTTTTTAAGATTGTTTCATAAGAACGCTTGGCTTGGAAGAACTCAGCTTCTGTAATTTCGTGTTCTCCGTACCAGATATTATTATAGATATAAGAAAGGTATTGGAAATTCTCTCTTGTTTTTTCATCTTTTATTTCTGCAACATAATCAGAGTTTGTCTTTTCTATATGCCATTCAATTTGTTTACTCTCCTGTAATGACTGTAACAGCCATAGGTAGTAATAGCGAATTGCTAATCTGTATTGCGATTCGTTTATTGTTTTAGAAAGTAAGGTAGGGAAGTGTACCGTTGTTAAGTTCTTCTCTACATCATCTACAGGTATTGCAACTTTCTTAGAACGCTTTTTAAAGAGCCAATAAGCATCTTTTTGTACAAAGGCTCTAATGATGTAAAACACCAGTATACCCACAGTAAAAATGGAAAGGATTCTGTAGAAGATAGTAAGCCTACTTTGTGTTTCATAATCGACATCAAATGCACTAAAGAAATCAGAAATAAGATCTCTTAACCAATTTTTAAAGCGTTGCCATATTGAATCGTCAGCTTTGGTTTCCTCATAGTCGAAGTTTTGGTCTTTTTTATACTTCTCTTTAAAGTTTTTGTCAAACTGAAGTACAGCAATATCACTCTCCTTATCTTCTAAAAGGGGAGTAGTCTTTTTGTTTTTTTTGTGTGTGTGGCGTTCTACGACAGGCGGAAGCTGGGTTCGAATAGAATCAATAGCTTTCGGTTGAGCGTTAAGTGAGCCAACTACAAGTGTTAGGGATAATATTGTAAAAAGAGTTTTCTTCATTAGTTGTTACCTATCATATCAATATCAATGTGAGATTGCGTGTTTTCTTTGTGTTCACGAGCACTATAGTAAATCATACCTTGGTTGATAATCAATAGGCTGTTAGCAAAGAATGACAATATTGTAGATAAAATAACAACAGCAATCATCATAATCTTGTATCCCGATGTCATAGTAATATCTTCAATATTTCTATCTGATGTGAATATACCTACGTAAAAAATTACTTGAGGAATAGCAGATAGAATTGACGCTACGATATTAATCACAAGATACACAATAGCCGTGTTACCAACGATAGGCCAGAAATTTGATTTAACGATATAAAAAGCCGTTTGGAATGCTGTGAAGAACCCTACTTTTTTAGTTACATATTCATAGTATGCAATGGTTGTCCATGAGGTAAACGTTGGTAATAAGATTAAAAGTAAAGGTAGTCCGATGATTAGGAATATTAATAATGCCGAGATGAAGAAAACAATCATCATCAAAGGAAAAATTAGAAACATAGTACCTAAAACAAAAACAAGAAGGCGACCGAAGTCTTTTTTAAATTCACTCTTAATAGGAGCAATTTCTTTGTATTGATTAGGAATTGTTGTGATGTTTTTTAAGTAATAAATAGGGAATGTATAAGCAAGAATTGAAATTGCTATTCCAACTAAAAAAGTAAGAAAGGCGATTAGTATAGCCCATCCGAAATTAGTGTTTAGAAACTCATCAACAGAATCCATTGAATCATTCATCACGGTTTTAAAGAACATATCAAACAAGAAATAAACACAAACAAACAACACTAACAGCAGTGGTCCACAAAGCGTAAATAAATTGGTGAAGAATGTTTTTCCTTCCATTTTAAAGAAAGAAATGGTATCGTTGATATAATCACTAAAGTTTCTTTTTTTGAATACTTGGAACATAGTGTATGCGTTTTATAAGTTGATTAAATGTTTTTTGTAAACCTTCTTTGGATAGATAAAAAAGTAAAATAGTATCAAGTAGAAGGTTCCAAATATAATTATATAGTTCAGAATGTCTGGCATTTCTTTGGCATAACGGGTTATAAAACCTTCAATAAAAGCGGCTACTATAATGAAAGGGACCATTGCAATGAATATTTTAAAACCGTTGCTAAAGCCAAGTTTAAAAGAGTTCATACGTGAGTATGTTTTTGGGAAGAGAAGGCTTGCTCCAAAAACAAAACCAGCAAACGCTTCAATGATAATACCTGTTATTTCAATAGCTCCGTGTAACCATATTCCTCTAAAGCTATCCATAAAAGCATTCTCTTTGACAAACAAATATTGGAATGATCCGACCATAATAGCATTATAAAATAGGAAAAGGAGGGTGCCTAAACCAGCAAATATTCCAAATACGAAAAACTTTAACCCAACAAATAAGTTGTTAAAGGCAATTCCGATAAAACTCCCCCAGTTACTTCCTGATTTATAAATACCCATTGCATCGTCTTTTTTGATGTTTTCTAAGGTTAAATTGACGTAGCTATCACCCAAAACAAGACGTATGAAATCTAAATCGTAATGTGCTGAAAGTGCGCCAATACCAGCAAGAAGAAAGAAGGTAAAGACAGTGAAGTATAAAAGACTTTTGTGTTCGTAGACAATAAGAGGTACTTCCGTTTTAAAAAAATGTACAACTCTATTTTCTTCGATGCGTTTAGTTTTATAAATTTTTTGATAAGTTTGCGCTGCTAAAGTGTTGAGATATTGTGTAACTTTACTCTTGGGATAATAAGTTTGCGCGAAGGATAAGTCATTCATTATCTGAATGTACATATCAGCAAGGTAATCGGGTTTGTGTGTAGTATTTGAATAGATTATATTTTCAAATTCTATCCATTGATTCTTATTGTTTTTTATAAAAGCGACTTCCCTCATTTAACACGGCAAAATAATGTTTATGGCTAAATTAACAATAAATACAACACAAAATATTAAAATAGAATTTAAAAGTGCGTCGCTTGGTGAGCGAATTATCGCATTTGTTCTTGATAATATATTCAAGTTGCTATACATTATTTTAGTTAGTTATATCATTAATAAGTTTAGGTTAGCAAAAGGTTTTGATGATAATTGGTCGGAGATGGCATTTTGGATTATATCATTTAGTCCGGTTTTTTTCTACACACTATTCTTTGAGTCGATTATGCAGGGTGCTACACCCGGGAAGAAAATAATGCGTATTCGCGTGATTAAAATAGATGGTTATGAAGCGTCAATTGTTGATTATGCTACCCGTTGGGTTATGGGGCTAATTGATTTTTGGATGATGTCTGGAGCGATTGGCGTA
Organism: Myroides sp. C1519; assembly: GCF_038039755.1. Lineage (NCBI taxonomy): Bacteria > Pseudomonadati > Bacteroidota > Flavobacteriia > Flavobacteriales > Flavobacteriaceae > Myroides > Myroides sp. C1519. Next base: position 107,360 of record NZ_JBBPHM010000006.1, on the reverse strand, counting down.
ATTTCGATTGCAAGTTCTCCAAAGAGTCAGCGATTGGGAGATATTTTAGCCGGAACATCTGTTATTTCAATTAAAGAACGCGTACCCTTAAGTGCTACTATTTTTCAGGAAGTAGCCTCATCATATATCCCTTTATTTCCTCAGGTGCTTAACCTAAGTGATAAAGACGTTTATATTATTAAAGAAGCGTTGCTTAGCTATAAGCAAACGAAAGATCATTCGCTTTTACAAAAGCTGGTAAGCAAAGTGGAAAGTGTGATAGGAGTAGGGGGAAGAAGATCAACACTAACAGATTTAGAATTTATAGAGGCTGTATTGAAAGATTACAATCAGATGACAGCTAAGATTTAATAGAATTACTTTAAAAAATACATGTACAGCTTTTTCGAGATTTTAGATTTATTAGGAACATTAGCGTTTGCTATATCTGGTGCCTTAGCCGGTCGTGAGCGTAGGTTAGATTTGTTTGGAATGAGTATTTTAGCGTTTGCTACTGCAATTGGTGGAGGAACAGTGAGAGATGTGATGATTGGATATACTCCAGTAATGTGGCTAACAAACTTGAACTACTTTTTTATTACGCTATTTGGTGTGTTCTTAGCGATTATTTTTTATAAAAAATTCAACTTTTTGAGATATTCTCTTTTCTTATTTGATACAATTGGTATAGCTGTGTTTACACTAATTGGAATTGAGAAAGGAATGAACGTAGGTTTACACCCAATAATCTGCGTTACATTAGGAACGATTACTGCTTGTTTTGGAGGAGTAATACGTGATATTTTAGCGAATAAAATTCCTATTATTTTCAAGCAAGAGATCTACGCTACAGCTTGTATATTAGGAGGTTTAATGTACTATGTGTTGAATTACTTTGAATTGAGTAAAGACATTTTATATATTGGAACAGCTGGAATTATTATAGTAATTCGCTTATTAGCTGTTAAGTATAAATGGAGTCTTCCTTTTGCTACGGTTTAAAAGTTGTTTTTAATTATTTGACAAGCTTCTATTGTATTGTGAAATAGGTAAGTGAAAAGGAATACTAAAAGTACACCGATAGAGTTAAACCAAATGTAATGTATGTCTATAGTGAAGAATAAAATCATAATACTTATTTGTGCAGTTATTCCACTGTAGAGTACGGCTAATTTGTGAACATTAGGAGTGAGTACCGCTATTAGTAAAAGGCCTAAAATAGTTCCGAAAAATAGTGAAGAATAACACCAAAGCATTTGAATTAGGTTACTAAATACTGGGATTGTGTAACACAATGCAAGGGCTAATAGTAGACACACGGAAGCTATAATGGGCTGAATGACACTTGGTTTTATCTCAGTTTTAGTATTTGGACCAAAGTAGTGTAAAGATCTTTGTGAGAGGTATTTGACTTCGTTATGCACCATTGCTATCATACTGATTAAAAATAATGCAATTACAAAACCTGTTATTCCAGCAGGAATCTCATTGATTATAAAATCTAATAGAATAAAATCAGAATCGTTGATTTCGAGTTTACCATTAGCTTTTCTAATGGTTTGCTGAGCAGCTTTGTGTAGTTCATGTTCATTTTCGTTTAAACAGACTAATTGATATTGCAGTACTGGGTTGCTGTAATTTTGGTATATCTGTCCGGTGTACAATTGGCTAACTTCTTGTTTGTGGACTTGTAATACATTGTATTTCTGCTGTATACTGTCATATTCTTGAGCATACGGAGAGTTCATTACAATATATTCGTTATGAGGATTGTAATGAAGCTTAGGTGTATTGAATTGATAAAAAGTAAACAGCATACAACCTGTAAATAAAATAAGAGCTTGTAAAGGAATATTGAATAAACCATTCATAATTAAGCTGTCTTTTGTTCTACTGCTATATTTTGTTTTATTGTAGATTGCTAAAACTCTTGTTTCGAGACTAAGTAAGGCAATGAATAATAGGGTACCATTTACCATTCCATTGATATACGTTAATCCTTTTTTAAGAGAAAGAGAAGGCACAATTATTTTTAGTTTATCAAAAGAATCTGCAAATTTCAAAACATCATTAAACCCCATACCATCAGGTAATTTGTAAAGAATATCAAGAATGATAGCAATCATTAATGTAATAAAACACAATAATTGCATCTTTTTAGGGAATATTTTTGTTTTGTGTTTATAGATGACTGTCAGTGTGATACAAATGAAAGTTACAATAAGAAGTAGTGATTTAAAGCTTACTCTAACCAATAGTGAAAGGATAATAGAAATGGCGTAAAGGCATACACTTAATAGTAATATCTTTTGAATAATAAATAGGGATATGGCGAGTCTACTAACTTTAGTTCCAAGTTTCTCTTCAATGAATTCAAAAGCATTAGTGGTTGTACTCGCTTTGAATTTAGGGAGTATATAGGCGCAAATAATATATATGGCAAGTGGAATACCAAGGAAGAATTGTAGGAAGGTCATCCCGTAATAATAAGCTATTCCAGGAAGGGATATAAATGTAAATGACAGGGTTTGTATTCCTAAAATTTTGAAGCCATAATACAAAGTTGATGGTTCGTAAATTGAGGTGGGGGTGGCACGTCTTCTTTGTCTAATTTGATTAAAAGTGATTAACAAGAATAGTACTATAATAAATATGCTCCAATCTAATAGGTTCATGGGAATGTGAATTGTATTTGTAGCCTATGTTTGGTAGAATAGTTTGGTAGAGTGTTAATAGCGTAGGAGAGAAGCTTAAAAAAAAAGCCAGTTACACTAAATAGCGTAACTGGCTTTAGTACTACTACCATTTTTACTATTAAAACCGCAATAGTAAATACAATTTTTGTGCCATTGTATATATTTGAATACTGTTAAAAGTAATATTTAACTTATATACTTGGACTATCTTGATCTTTATGTTTATCAATAATGACAATTCCTTTTTGCAATAGTAAACTGTTAGGATAAGATATTTTTTCTTTATCAACAGTTAATAAAATAGTGCAGAAAGCTTTGATATCGATTATTTCAGCTTCAATAGGGAAGTCTTTATCTTGAATTCTAATTGTATTTCCAATTCTAAAAGGGAATGAGAAAAACAATAAAATACCTGCTGTAATATTACTAAGCAATGACCACTGAGCAAACATCGCAACTCCAATTACAGTAAATACAGAGGTAATTGTCAGCATAAAGTTTTCTGGTTTTACTCCCCAAATAGTTAATATTAATATGAGGTAAAGAAACAAGATAAGCGTATTGAATAGTCTAATAACTAAGTTAACTCTGCTATCTTTTCTATCCTCTTTGGAAGAGAAAGAACGAATAATATAAGCAGCTATTTTTTTAGTTGGAATATATAATACGATAACAATTGCTGTTGTTATTATTTCACGAAAATATTCTTGTAACATTGTTATTCTTTAATAAATTGAATTAACTCTTGTACTAATTCGGTTGTTGGTAAGCCTACAATATTAGTGTAAGAACCATCAATCTTTTCAATACCAACTAAACCAATCCACTCTTGAATTCCGTACGCACCAGCTTTATCAAATGGTTTATAATTGTCAATATAATAATAGATAACTTCATCTGACAATTCAGCAAAAGTAACTTTTGTGATACAGTTAAATATTCTTGTTTTACTCTTATTTCTAAGGCAAACAGAGCTAATAACTTCGTGTTCTTTTCCGCTGATGCTTTTAATCATTTCATAAGCTTCTTGTCTGTTTGCTGGCTTTCCTAAAGATTGGTTGTTGTTCCAAACAGTAGTATCACTTGTAATTAATATTTCATTATCGCTTTCAAGTGAAATGGCTTCTGATTTTGCTTTTGCTATAAAATCTGTTATTTCTCCAGCTTGTAATTCTTCAGGGTAGCTTTCATCTATATCAGATGCTCTGACTACAAAGGGAATGCCAAGTTCTTGTAAAAATTGCTTTCTACGAGGAGAATTAGAGCCTAAGACAATTGCATATTCTTTAAATAATATATCTAACATATAAGGAGAACATTAATCGTATTTAGCGTCAAAATGTTGAAACCACTTTTGTTGTGTTTTCATTACTTGTTCAATAACATCTCTTGCAGCACCTTTTCCTCCATTAACATGAGAGATATATTTAGCTACGCGTTTTATTTCTGGAACAGCATCTTGTGGACAAGTAGGTAATGCTACTTCATGCATAATATGATAGTCAGGAATATCGTCACCCATATAAAGAATATTCTCTGGGTTTAGATTGTATTTTGCAATGATTTCTTTGAATACAGTTACCTTGTTGGGAACAGCCATATAGATTTCTTTCACCCCTAAGTTTTGTAATCTAATGCGTACTCCATCATTACTACCTCCAGAAATAATACATACTTGGTAACCATTTTCAATAGCAGCTTTGATAGCGTATCCGTCACGGATACTCATATCTCTTAATAGGCTACCATCTTGAGCTACGTGTACATTTCCATCTGTAAGTACACCATCTACATCAAAAATAAATGTAGTGATGTCATTCATTATTTCTTTAAAGTGTTTAGACATTATTTGCTTTGTATTGATTTTGTTATTAATTGGTATATTTCTTTTTTAATTGGGTCGTTTAAGGCATTAAGGTGTCTGTCTATAATACTTTGATCACCTCTAATGGCTGGACCAGTTTGTGCGTCTTTAGGAGCTAAAACCTCAATTTTATGTGCTGTTTCTAAGATTAGCGGTTTTAGGATGTCAAAAGGCACATTATTTTCTTTACAGATTTCCTCACCTAACGTACATAAGTGATTTGTAAAATTGTTTACAAATACTGCTGCTAAGTGAATGGCTTGACGTTGTGTACTGCTAATTTTATAAACGCGTTCAGAGAATTTTATTGCTATTTTTTCTAAAAGAAGAAAGTCATCTATATTACTTGCCTCTAAACAAAAAGGGATTGCCGAAAAGTCAACTTCTTTGTCAAGAGAAAACGTTTGTAACATATAAAAGACACCTTTTCTATTTGTGTTTTGGATACTATCCATTGGTTTAGTACCCGAAGTATGAACAACAAAAGAATTAGGAAAAGGTATTGCATTTGAAACTTCTTCGATAGCATCATCGCTTACAGCAATGATAAATAAATCAGCAGGTTTTAATAAGTTAAGGTCTGTTATTATTTGATTGTGCGAAACTAAGTTACTAACTTTGTTAGGAGTTCGAGCATAAACTTGTTGTAGTGTAATGTTATCTTGTTCTAAGATATTTAGGATCAAGTGATGCGCTACTTTTCCCGAACCTAATATTGAAATAGTTATCATAGCAATGTGATTGAGGGTTTGTGGGGTATTTATTAATAGGTAAAAATAAGCATTTGTAATGAAAAAAGATATAGAAAGTATAGAAGATATTAAGGTTTTGGTAGATACCTTTTACGGACGAGTGCAAAAAAATGATTTAATAGGGCCAATATTTGAAAGTAAATTGGTTGGTCGTTGGCCAGAGCATTTAGAAAAAATGTACAAATTTTGGCAGACAATTCTATTAGAAGAGTACTCTTATAGTGGACGTCCTTTTCCACCACACGCACAACTACCTGTGAGCCAGGAGCACTTTGATACGTGGAAACATTTATTTAATAGTACTGTAGATGAGTTATATGAAGGGAAATTAGCAGAAGAAGCTAAATGGAGGGCAGAACGTATGGCAGCAATGTTTTTAAGTAAAATAGAGTACTTTAGAGATATGGGAAGTAAACCTCTTACGTAGTTATAAGCAATAAAAAACGCCTCATTATATAATGAGGCGTTTTTTATTCTTTATTTCTTTAGTAAATCTTCAATGTTCTTGTCAAATATATTGACAAAAGGGTCTTTTAGCGAACCATCTTTTTCTAAAATCATACAACGTTGAATTTTAGTGATAATCCATTTATCTTTCATTTGGTTAAAATCACTTGATCTTAATTCTTTTATATTGTAATCTCGGTATCTTGGTAATAAACTTAGCCACTCTCCGTGATCTCCGTCAATGCAAATACCTAAAACATCAATATTAGGGTTTTCTTGCATTAAGCTATGTGCTCGTCTGTGAGCAGCATCAGCGTGAGATATACCATTTTTAGTCCAAAAGAAAACTAAAGTAGGTTTCTTAATTACTTTATTTATTTGAATATTGGTATTGCTTGCATCTACAAGAGGTACTTCAGGTAATTTATTTTCGTATTTCAAGTTTTGAATTGCTTGTTGAATCAAAATAATTTCATTGTGTTGATCCTCATCAGTTGAAAGTTCGAAATAACGTTCTAAAAACAAGTCGTTATTGTTGAGGTTTTGATCTTGTAACAAATAAATAAAAGCGATATTGTCAAATATAGCGTTTCTTACTTTTGTGTTTTGAATCAATGTATCTACAATATTTAATTTGTCGATATATTTATCATATCTGTTTTCAGAAATAAACTCTTCTTCAGATTCTTCTACAATCGAATTAAGCATAATAGCTAAATACTTAGTAAAAGAAGAGTATTTTAGAAGGCGCTCATCATTAAAATTTACTTTTTTTCTAAACCCAAGATAATCTGCAGGTAATTTATCTCTAACGTCATCGTTAGTACGTATGAAATGCAGGATAGGGTATAGTTCTTTTAAGGAATAGAAATGCAGGTCAAGTTTGGTTTTAGCGTATAAATCAAAACCGTCAGACCAGTCAATAATTGCTTTATTTCTTAAATAATAAGTAGTTCTTGCAGCGTGAACAGAATCAATGCGTTTAATAAATTGTTCAGGCGGTGTGTCAAAAGTACTGAATCGCTCACTTTCATCTAATATGTTTTTAACTGTTAGATTCATTAAGAAGTTATTCTTCTCCGCTCCTCTACCTGAAAATATAATAGAATGGTCAAAATCCTTTGAATTTAAGCGTAATGTTAGACTGTCGTTTTTATCAAAGTATACATATTGAAATTCTGGATTGTGTTTGTAGATATACATTCCAGGGGGTAGAGAATCAAACTTTTTATAAAATTTATTTTCTTTATCTAAAAATAAAGTGTCAATTACTTCGTTATCCTTACAGAAAAGAACAAAATTAGAAGTAGGGTTAATTATTTCGCCTTGGAAATGAGCAACAAAGTCGTCTTTTGCAAATTTCTCTTTACAAGAAGAGAATAAAGCAACAATGGGAATGACGAGATAAAGAAGTTTGTAGTTTAAAAAATTTGTACGCATTAGCTTAGTTGGTATGTATTACCATATTTAACAGTCTTACAGCAAATGTAAGTTTTACCTGTCTTTTTATTTGTTAATAGATGGTTAAAGTGTATCTGTTCAGTGATAAGTTATAATAAAAGATGTTTCTAAATATAAATTTATTAATTTTGCGGACAATATAAATCAAAATACTACGATGTTAACAGTTTCAAATCTGTCAGTTCAATTCGGAAAGCGAATTTTATTTGATGAAGTTAATGTAACCTTTACGCAAGGGAACTGCTATGGAATTATTGGTGCTAATGGTGCTGGTAAATCTACTTTTTTAAAAATACTGTCAGGAGAGTTTGATCCTACTTCTGGACACGTATCTTTAGAACCAGGAAAGCGTATGTCTGTTCTAAACCAAAATCACAATATGTTCGATGAATATACAGTATTAGAAACTGTAATGATGGGGAACAAAGATTTGTATTCGGTTAAGAAAGAAATGGACGAGCTTTACTTAAACTATACAGATGAGAATGCTGATAGAATAGGTGAGTTACAAATTAAGTTTGATGAAATGGATGGTTGGAATGCAGAATCTGCTGCTGCAACGTTACTTTCGAACTTAGGAATTACTGAAGACTTCCACTATACGTTAATGGCAGAAATGGATGCTAAATTAAAAGTACGTGTGTTATTAGCACAGGCTTTATTTGGTAATCCTGATGTGTTAATTATGGATGAGCCTACCAACGACTTGGATTTCGAAACAATTGGTTGGTTAGAGAATTTCTTAGCGCACTACGAAAACACTGTATTAGTGGTGTCTCACGACCGTCACTTCTTGGATGCTGTTTGTACGCATGTATCTGATATTGACTTTGGAAAGATTAACCATTATTCTGGTAACTATACTTTCTGGTATGAATCAAGTCAGTTAGCGGCTAAACAAAGAGCACAACAAAATAAGAAAGCTGAAGAGAAAAAAGCAGAATTAGAAGAGTTTATCCGTCGTTTTAGTGCGAACGTTGCTAAGTCAAAACAGGCAACTTCACGTAAGAAAATGATTGATAAATTGAATTTAGGAGATATTAAACCTTCTTCAAGAAGATACCCTGCGATTATTTTTGATCAAGATCGTGAAGCAGGAGATCAAATCTTGAACATTGAAGGACTTGCTGCATCTATTGATGGAGAAGTTCTTTTCAAAGATGTTGATTTGAATGTTGCAAAAGGTGATAAAATTGTTGTTATCTCTAAAGATTCTCGTGCTACTACAGCATTCTACGAAATCTTAAACGGAAAAAAACAAGCTGATGCAGGGAAGTTTGATTGGGGTGTTACAACAAGTCAATCTTATTTGCCAGTTGAAAACCACGAATATTTTGAAAATGATTTAACTCTTGTTGATTGGTTACGCCAATGGTCTAAAACAGAAGAAGAGAGAGATGAGGTTTTCGTACGTGGATTCTTAGGGAAAATGATTTTCTCTGGAGAAGAAGCATTAAAAACAGGTAGAGTATTATCAGGAGGAGAAAAAGTACGTTGTATGCTTTCTCGTATGATGATGGTAAGAGCAAATGTTTTAATGTTAGATGAGCCAACTAACCACTTAGACTTAGAGTCTATTACGGCTTTTAATAACTCATTGAAAAACTTTAAAGGAACTATTTTGTTGACTACACATGACCACGAGTTTGCTCAAACAGTTGGTACACGTATTTTAGAGTTGACTCCAAATGGTGCAATTGATAGATATATGACATTTGATGATTATTTAGATGATCCAAAAGTTAAAGAGCTTAGAGCTAAAATGTATTAAATTATAAGAATAAAAAGTGTTACTTCGGTAGCACTTTTTTTTTGCTTATCTGTGAGTGATGGTGTAGTGGAATTTATTGTTTAAATAAGAGGGAACGTTTAAAGATACAGAGTGTTTTAAAGGATACGAGTTTGTTTTATAGCCTATCAGTCTGACAAGTTTGACGGGTATTCTGAAGAATAACTTCTTTATAAGTATCATTTTTTGGTAATGTGAAGGTGTTTAATTTTTTCGAATTATTAAAATGAGATTCTGTTTGATTAGGATAAATTGTGACTTTAGGAAGAATAAATCTGTTATTTTATGATTATTTTTAGATTATCTAAATAGATAAAGTCTATTTTTGTTTAGAACAATAATCAAAAAAAAGAGAAGAAATGAAAAAGATAGCTTTAATGTTAGCAGTAGTTGCTGGAATGACAGTTGTAAGTTGTAAAACAGCAGGAGAAGTAAATAAAACTGTAAAAGAACAAAAAGTAACTATGGACCAAGCAAAAGAATTAGGGGGAGAATGGACATTGATTTCTATGAAATCAGAAGGAAAAGAATTAAAAGATTTGTTTCCAAGTAAGACTCCGAAGTTAAACTTTGAGATTGCGACAAAACGTGTGAATGGAAATGATGGTTGTAATAACATCATGGGAGAATATAGTGTAAAAGCAGGAAATGAAATCGTGTTAGGAGAGAAAATGGCATCAACAATGATGTTTTGTTCAGGTGTAGCAGATAGAGAATATATGCAAACTTTACAGTCAGTAACTAACTATGAAATCGTAGACGGTAAGCTTCTTTTGAAGTCAGGAAAAGAGATTGTACTTACATTTTCGAAATAAAACAGATAAATTTCAGAAAAAAAAATAAAAAGCCGTACTTAATGTATGGCTTTTTTTGTGTCATTTTATTTGAATATGTTAATTTACTTGAGTATTATATGTAAATAGTGTGATTGTTTTAGCAAAGTAAAAATTTACTACTAATGTCGATAATTATTGGTGGTTGATTGGTTTTAGGTAGTAAAAAATTATAATTTTGTCAACGCATAGGGGAATTGTGGGGACTTAGTACCTTATGCGATTTTATATCCCTTTCATGAAGTAAACATTTTCACTTTTGGCTAAGTATTTAGTGATGTTATTTATAATTAATAACGTTAATTGTTTATGAATGGGAAGGGATTTTTTATTTCTTCTTGAATAGAATAAGGCTTTAAAAGTGCATTGTGATATATTTTTTTCTTATTGATGTAATTTGTTGTGCCATTATTTAAAATATATTTTGTGTTACTCACATATTAATTACTTTAATTTTTATTTAAAATATATAGGTTCATCTTTTCATTCTTTACTTCAATTTGCTGTAGGTTTAAAAAACCTAATTTTTTCAAAAGTTTTATAGAATGATGATTAGTTGGGAGGGTAGTAGCTAATAGAGTATCGTATTTTTGCTGTATTTGTGCTTGTTTTACAATTATATTCGTCGCCTCGAATGCATAACCTAAATGCGTGTATTCTGGTAAAAAAGCAAAACCTAAATCGGGATAGTGTAAATATTCCCTTTTGATAATACTTATAAGTCCTATGCTTTTATTGGAGTTTTTTAGTTTTACAGTCCAGAATTTAAAATTACGATTATCTAATATACTTTGAATGTAGATTGCTGCTTCAAAGAGAGTATAAATATTTCTATTGCCAATATATTTTAACCACCCTTCAGTATTGACTAAATTAAGGATGAATGAAGCATCAGCATACGCCAATTCTTCAATATGAAGTCGGTGTGTGTGTAATTGTAGTGGAAACATTTCGATATTATGAATTACTAAGATATTAAAATTATGAGCTTGTAAAGAAGTAATCATTTCTGTTTGTACAGTATGGTATTTGGTGAAGTTTTGATATTTAAAGATATGAGTGTGTTTTATAATTTTCGTAAATTTTATTGTGTTAGACTTTTTTCTTTTCTGTAACTTGAATTAATTAAAATAAATAGGCGTAATAATGAAAATACTTGTGATTGAAGATGAACGTGAGCTACAAAATGTGATCGTTGAGTCTTTAGAGAAAGAAAGGTATGTGGTTGAAACAGCTTCAACTTACATAGAAGGTGAAGATAAGGTAGTTGGGTTTGATTATGATTGTGTGTTGTTAGATATTATGTTGCCAGATGGTAGTGGTATTGACTTGTTGCGTAGTATTAAAAATCAGGGAAAAGGAGATGCTGTTATTATTATATCAGCAAAGGATTCTATAGATGATAAAGTATTAGGCTTAGAGTTAGGGGCGGATGATTATTTGACAAAACCTTTTCACTTGTCTGAATTACACGCGCGTATTAAGTCTGTTTTAAGAAGGCGAAATCAAAATGGTCAGCAAAGTACAAAGTGGAATAATGTTGAAATATTTTATGATGATCGCTTAGTTTTAGTGGATGGGAAATCAGTTGTATTTAATAATAAAGAATTTGCTATGCTATATTATTTTGTGGTAAATGCTAATCGTTTGGTGACTAAAAGTTCATTAGCAGAACACGTTTGGGGAGATTATGTAGATGATGTGGATAGCCTTGATTTTGTTTATTCACAAGTGAAAAATCTTAGAAAAAAACTAAAAACAAGTAAAGCAGATTTGAACATACAATCTGTTTATGGTATGGGGTATAAATTGGTAAATGAATAAAATGAGATTACAAAACTATACATTAAAGTATTTGTCAATTGGGTTATTTGTAGTACTTACATTATGGGTATTTGTATTTTATGCATTTATGACAGATGAGGTGTACGACAACATTGATGATGGATTAAAAAATACCAAGATTGAAATAATTAAAAAAGCATATAATGATCCACAATTAAAAAGCGTTCAGTCTTTTGGAGCAAATGGCTTTAGAATTACTCCTTTGCCTGCAGGTGATTATTCGGTTAAGAATGTTTTTGAAACAAAGAATATTTATATGGAGTCAGATGATAATGAAGAACCTGTACGTATTTTGACCACAGTCTTTACGGATAAAAAGGGAGATAATTATAAATTAGAAATAAGTACTTCCACAATTGAAGCAGATGATTTACTTAGAGATTTTGGAATTTCTGTTTTAGCATTATATGTAATGTTGTTGGGGAGCATATTTATTATAAACTATTTTATTTTGCGTAAGGTATGGAAATCATTTTATCGCTTATTGAGCAATTTACAAGGGTATAGTTTTGGACAAAAAGTTGTAACCCAAGAAACAGCTACTCCGATTCGAGAATTTAATGATTTACAAGTTGAAATTAATAAATTGATTCAGCGTATTGAAAATACGTTTGATCAGCAAAAGATATTCGTGTCAAATGCTGCTCACGAAACACAAACACCTCTTGCTATTATTAGTAATAAGTTAGAGCTAATGATAGAAGAGGAGGGAGTAACAGAAAAGCAAATTGCGCAAATTGAATCAATTCACGATAGTGTGAGAAGGTTAGTTAAGTTAAATAAGTCCTTATTGATGTTGACTAAAATAGAAAATAATCAATATCAAGACATTCAGAAGGTTAATTTTAATGAATTAGTTTATGCTGTAGTTGGTGAATATGACGAATTATTAGAATACAAAGCAATTGCTGTAAAGATTATTGCCGATACAGAGCCTTTTGTTGTTTCAATGGATAGAGGCTTGGCTATTATGTTATTCCAAAACTTGTTGAAAAATGCTTTATTTCACAATGTAAAAGGTGGTGATATTGTAATCAAATTAGAGTCATCGAAAATGATTATTAGTAACAGTAGTATGTTAGAGGGGGCTTTAGATGAACAGTTGATTTACAATCGTTTTTTTAGAAGTTCTACAAATGAGCAATCAACTGGATTAGGTTTGGCATTAGTGGAAACAATTGTCAAAGTAACACCTGCTTTATCATTGCGTTATTACTACGATGGAAAACATCACTTCGAAATATTTTCTACAAATTAAATTATTCCCAATTCTTTCCAGATTGTGACTATACATTTGTCCTATAAAAAATAAGAAACAACAAGTATGAAAAAGTTTAAAAATTTATTGACAGTAGTGATGGTGGTAGTAGCAAGTTTATTTACTCAATCATCAATGGCGAGTGATACAATCATTTCAAAGCAACAATTACCTCAAAAAGCCCTTAGTTTTATTACTAATTACTTTAAAGGAAAGGAAATTAGTTACGTAAAACAAGATAAAGAATTGTTTTCTACATCGTATGAAGTACAATTTGTAGATCGAATGAAGGTTGAATTTGATGGAAAAGGAGAATGGGAAGAAGTAGACGGACGTAAGATGGCGATTCCAACTGGGTTTATCAATACGAATATTGTAAACTATGTGAAGAAGAATTTTGCAGGTGTTGATATTACAAAAGTTGAAAAAGGCTTTAGAAAAATTGAAGTTAAACTGAGTAACGGATTGGAATTAGAGTTTACAAAAGAAGGGAAATTTAGTAGAATTGACGATTAATAAGAAGTGATATGAAAAGAAATAATATTGTTTTAGCAGGTATATTAGCTTTGACGTTAAGTGTTACGGCATGTAAAAAAGAAAGTAGTGATAATGTAGCAGGAGTTGAAGTAAATGAAGGAGTAACGTTGCCAGATAGTATGTATAGTTTTATTATGTCCGTTTTTCCAAAAGTAGCAGTGAAAGAAACGAAAGAGTTGGGACAACCAAATTATTACGGATCTACGCATTCTGCAAACTTGGATAACAATATGAAGATTGACTTTGATAGGGAAGGAAATTGGACAGAAGTAGAAATGCTTGATAATTCAGCAATTCCTATGGAATTTTTACAAAAAGAAATACCAACCATATTAGCTTATGTACAATCTAATTATCCAAATGTTTCAATAATTGAAGTGGATAAAGATAGTAGAAGAGGATTTGAGGTGTCATTAAGTGATAATTTAGAATTAGTATTTAATCAGCAGCAAGAGTTTATAGGACTTGATCTTGATTTAGACCACGATGAACAAGTGGTAGAAGAAACAGAGATTCCGAAAGTAGCAAAAGAGTTTATAACTAAGAATTTTGGAGAAACGACAGTTGTATTAGTTAAGAAGGAATTAAATAGTAAAGAAGACGAATACAAAGTATATTTATCAAATGGTTATAAGATTGAGTTTGATAATATGGGAGAATGGAAAGAAATAAAAGGAAATCAAATGAATGATTTGCCAAATACGGTATTATTAGAGCGTATTGCTTCTTACATTAAGGCTAATTACAGTAGATATAAAACAGTGAGTATTGAGCGAGAAAAAGATCATTTTCAAGTAGAAGTTGAGAAAGGAGGAGAGAATTTAGAATTACTTTTTGACAACGCTGGAGTGTTTTTAGGTATTGATGACTAATACTTTTTGAAATATACAAATAAGGGCATACACGATGAGTATGCCCTTATTTGTATATTTAGACGTCTACTAAAGTCTCTTGTTGATTTAAAAGACTTTCTTTTAATAAAATAGTTTGACTTCTATTTTTGACATTAAGTTTAGCATATAAATTACTGACATGATGTTTTGTAGTACTCAGTGAAATTGATAAGTTTTCTGCTATTTCTTGATTAGCTAATCCTTCCCAAATACCAACAAGTACATCTGTTTCTCTATCTGTTAAAGCAAACTCTTCTTTTAATTGCATAATTATTTTTTCAATATTGGTCAATAGATTGTCTGCTTGTACTGGTGACTGTATAAAAAAAGAAGGGTTGTTTTTATGAGATATTGCCGCTTCTAATTTTTGTTGCTTTAACTCAAAAATATAATTCTTTATCTGATTACGGTACATTTGATTTTGCCTATTTAATTTTTCAATTCTCATTAGAATAAGTATGTTAATAGCTACAATACTTATTGACATAGTAATTCTAAGTGCATTTAAATGAAAAAAACTAAAATTAAAAATATCGTATGTTATTGACCAAGAATAACCTAAAACTTGAAAAACAAGAATAACAAATATACCGGTTAATATTTTCATATATATGTCTTTTTTAATTGCAGACAAAGAAATTAGAAAACCTATGATTGGTATTATTAAACAAGCGTGCTTTAGTATATGTAGATATAAATATTGGTCAGTAATAGTATATGAAATAGCTAATAAAATAGAAGTTAATGCTAATGTGGTTAAAATAAGTTTGATGATTTTTCCACTTTCTTTTAAACTTAGAAAATTATAAGTAAAGTAAGAAAGTAAAAAACTAATAATTGGAAAACTTAAAGTAATTATGTGTTTTAATGTATATTTTCCATCCGATAGAAAGTAAAACATTCCGTCTTCATGAAAAAATATTAATCCAATAGAGGCAAGTAGAAGACTAAAAATAATAAATGTTTGATCTTTTGAAATATAATAGAAACCCAAGTCAAGGAGTATTGATAAAATTATGAATCCGTAGTATACTCCAATTAAAATAAGCATACTGACTCCTGCACCTTTATAGGCACCTCTCTCTTTTAGTACAAATTGTTCTGCATTATTGAAATTGTGAGGAATCTTTAGGTATATATAAGGGGTGTGTGATTTAAAATGATGTTCAGGAAAACGCGTACTAATTCGGCTTCCATCAAGGTCATAGTTTGGTATTATTTTATTCCAATTCACTCCATCATTAACATAAAAATCGTAGTCTAAGATATGAGCACTTGGAAATTTAAAAATACAAGGTTTATTAATTTCGTTATTTTCTAATGTTATTCTTAACCATTTATAATTATTAATTTTTGTACTAATTTCAGTATTATTTTTTCCTGCTAAAGGACTGTATTGTAGGTTTTCAAAAAAAGTTATATCACTATTACTTTTTTGTGAATATGAAAATAAAGGAAATAACAAGAGTAACAAGATATAACTTGCTACTTTCTTTTGTAGTGGGGACTTCATAATTTATATTATACTGTTATTAATAAACAATTTATGCAAATAATGCGAGATTATTTCATATTTGCAAGAGGATTTCCGTAAAAGCTTATTTTTAATTAGTGAAAAAATAAAAAATATGATATATAATTTGTTGTTTTTTCAAAAAAAAGGTGAGTTTCTTAAGTGTTAAAAAACATAGTACTTTAGTATTAGTTTTTGCTTAACGAGTTGAATTTCAAATATGTGCGTAATTGTTGTTCATTTTAGAAGTAACTTTTTTAGTACTTTGGTCTTAGTGGTTAACATCGCAAACTGTATATATTTGTGATAGTTAAAAATGACAAATTTTTATACTGAGAGTTAAAATAGTTTTACCAAATTCAATTTAACTTTCACAGTTCTTTTCAAAAAAGAAACAGAATCCCCACTCTGTTTTACACCACAAGATATACCTAATATCTTGTGGTGTTGTTTTTCTTACATTTCTTATAATTCTATTTCCCTAAGAAAAATAGCTATTTCACAGAATTACTACTGTTTATAATTTTTATTTGATGTATTTTTGTCTTCCCAAATAAAAAAGGAGTTAAGTATAATAAATATATATATTAGATTGTAGAGGTTTTACACATTTTATGTATGTTTTTATCACTTTACAATAAGCCAGTTTGCAATACTATTTTTTATTGTTATAAAAACATATATTGTATAAAATAGTATTTTAAGAGAAGTTTTCAAGTGATGTCGTGTAAATTGGTCAATTATTACAGTTTTATTGTTTTTTGTCTAAAAATAACAAACTGTTTTAGTTTTTAAAATAAAATAATATTTAGTATTGGTTGATTTTTTGTAATAGAATATCATAAAAGGTCAAACAAAAATAAAAGGAATATGAAAATAGGAATAACATTTAGTGCTTTTGATTTATTGCACGCAGGACATATAAAAATGTTAGAAGAGGCTAAACGTGAGTGTGATTATTTAATTGTGGGTTTACAAACTGATCCAACATTAGATAGACCTGAAAAAAATAAGCCAACACAAACTGTTGTAGAAAGATATATTCAATTAAAGGGGTGTAGATTTGTTGATGAGATTGTGCCTTACGCAACAGAGCAAGATTTAGAAGATATTTTAAGATCTTTTAAAATAGATGTGCGTATTTTAGGTGATGAGTATAAAGATAAAAACTTTACTGGTCGTGCTTATTGTGAAGAGACAGGTATTGAATTACATTATAATAGAAGAGATCACCGTTTTTCAAGTAGTTCGTTAAGAAAAGAAGTAGCGGAGAAAGAAAATAGTAAAATTAGAAAAATAGGATAATCGAAAATACGATTAGATTTAAGAATTAATTTGTTTTAAAAAGAGTTTTACATCTGTAAGGCTCTTTTTTTGTTTAGACAAACAAGCTTTAAAAGTATGCGTTGTGCATTTCCTTTTGTATTTTTGATAACTCTTGTTTGTTGGAATTATATTGTTATATAATTTTATTATAGTGAAATTATATTTAAATAACGTTCATTCAAGTGTTTATAATTTAGATTATTTTATGAAAGAAATCAAAAAGATCTGTTGTATTGGAGCTGGATATGTAGGTGGACCTACAATGTCTGTTATAGCACAGAAAAATCCCCTTATCCAAATTACTGTTGTTGACCTTAACGAAGCGCGTATTGCAGATTGGAATGGGGAAGACTTGAGTAAATTACCTATTTATGAGCCAGGATTAGATGTAATCGTTGGTGAAGCAAGAGGTCGTAACTTATTTTTCTCTACTGAAGTTGATAAAGCAATTGACGAAGCAGATATGATTTTTATTTCTGTAAATACACCTACAAAAACTTACGGAAAAGGTAAGGGGATGGCAGCAGACTTAAAATACATTGAATTATGTGCGCGTCAAATTGCTCGTGTTGCAAAAACAGATAAGATTGTGGTTGAAAAATCTACATTACCTGTTAGAACAGCACAAGCTATTAAACGTATTTTAGATCAAACAGGAAACGGAGTAGAGTTTCAAATACTTTCAAATCCAGAGTTCTTAGCAGAAGGTACAGCAGTAACGGATTTATTAAATCCAGACCGTGTATTAATTGGAGGAGCAGAGACTATAGAAGGAAGAGAAGCAATGCAAGCTTTAGTAGATATTTACAGTGCTTGGGTTCCTACAGAAAGAATTTTAACTACAAACGTATGGTCTTCAGAGCTTTCTAAATTAACAGCTAATGCTTTCTTAGCACAACGAGTTTCTTCTATCAATGCAATTTCTGAGTTATGTGAAGTTTCTGGTGCAGATGTAAATGAAGTAGCAAGAGCAATCGGTACAGATAGCCGTATAGGAAGTAAATTCTTGAAAGCATCCGTAGGATTTGGAGGTTCTTGTTTTCAAAAAGATATTTTAAACTTAGTATATATTGCCCAAACGTACGGTTTAACAGGGGTTGCAAATTATTGGGAACAGGTAATCATTATGAATGACCACCAAAAAAGACGTTTTGCAGAGCGTATTGTTTCTACGTTATTCAACACTGTAAACGGTAAAAAGATTGCTTTCTTAGGATGGGCATTTAAAAAAGATACCAATGATACCAGAGAATCAGCGGCTATTTATGTGGCTAATGATTTAATGGAAGAAGAAGCAAATATTCACGTTTACGATCCAAAAGTAACAGAACAACAAATGTTGGCTGACTTAGATTATCTAAATACACGCAGTGCAGAAGCAAACGAAAAACACTTAACTGTTCACGCAAACCCTTACGAAGCTTTAAACGGAGCACACGGAGTAGCTGTATTAACAGAGTGGGATGAGTTTAAGGGTTATGATTGGCAAAAGATATATGACAATATGCAAAAGCCAGCCTTTGTATTTGATGGGCGTAGTCTTTTAGATCGTCAAGAATTAGAGAAAATAGGTTTTGAAGTTTATACTATCGGAAGAGGGTAGTTTAAAAGTATAAAAAAGAAATGAAAAAGAATTTAATTGTATTTGGTACAAGACCAGAAGCTATAAAAATGGCTCCATTGGTAAAAGAGTTTAAAAAGCATAGCGATAAATTTGATACACGAGTTTGTGTTACCGCACAACACCGCGAAATGCTTGATCAAGTTTTAGAGTTTTTTGATATCGTACCTGAATATGATATGAATTTAATGAAACCAAATCAGAATTTATATTCTCTAACAGGGGATATAATTAATGGTTTGAAAGATGTATTAGAAGATTTTAAACCTGATTATGTTTATGTACACGGAGATACAACTACTACAATGGCATCGAGTATTGCTGCTTTTTATAGTGGATCAGAAGTATGTCACGTAGAAGCTGGATTGCGTACGCATAATAAACGTGCTCCTTTTCCAGAGGAAATCAACAGACAGATTACGGGTAGAGTAACAGATTATCACTTTGCACCAACTGAAGCTTCTCGTGCTAATTTGCTACGTGAAAATATTGCTGAAAAAGATATTTTAGTTACAGGAAATACTGTAATTGATGCACTATTAGAAAGTGTAGAGCGCGTTGAAGATTTACAAAATGAAGAAATCGACAATTTAAAAACAATTGTTGATCCAAATAAGAAGTTAATTTTAGTAACAGGACACAGAAGAGAGAATCATGGAGATGGTTTTATTCGCATTTGTGAGGCCTTAAAAGAAATAGCTTTAACACATAAAGATGCACAAATTATCTATCCTGTACATTTGAATCCAAATGTAAAAGGACCTGTATATGAGATTTTATCAGGAATTGATAATATTCAATTAATCTCACCTTTGGCTTACCCATCATTTGTATGGTTAATGAACCAAAGTTTTATGATTATTACCGATAGTGGAGGGGTACAAGAAGAAGCGCCAAGTTTAGGGAAACCTGTATTGGTTATGCGTGATACTACTGAACGTCCAGAAGCTGTAGAAGCTGGAACAGTTATTTTAGTAGGAACGGATAAAGCTAAGATTGTAAACGAAGCGAATAGCTTGTTAACAGATGAAAAGCGCTATCAAGCAATGTCAGCTTTGCACAATCCTTATGGAGATGGAAAAGCGTGTGAGCGCATTGTGGAATTTATAGCTGAATTATAATACACGCAATTCATTGCGTTTTTGAAAAAAAATACAACAAACAAGATTTTATATACAAATGAAAAATACACAAGTAGTAACAATTGGTTTAGGGTACATCGGATTGCCAACTTCTGCTTTGATTGCACAAAATAAAATAGGAGTTCACGGAGTTGATATTTCACAACACGTTGTGGATACAATTAACGCAGGTAAAATTCACATTGTAGAACCAGATTTAGATAAGGCAGTGGCTCAGGCAGTAGCAGAAGGTTATTTAAAAGCGGCAACTACACCAATTGAAGCTAATACATATTTAGTCGTAGTTCCAACTCCTTTTAAAGGAAATCACGAGCCAGATATTTCTTATGTAAAAGCTGCTACTACAGCTATTATGCCTTTGTTAAAAGAAGGTGATTTGTATATAATTGAATCTACTTCTCCTGTTGGAACAACTGAAAAAATGATGGAATACATTTTTACAGAAAGACCAGAATTAGAAGGAAAAATATATTTAGCATATTGTCCTGAGCGTGTATTGCCAGGAAATGTAATGTATGAATTAGTTCACAACGACCGTGTAATTGGTGGGGTGAATGAAGAATCAACTCAAAAAGCAATTGCTTTTTACAGTCAATTTGTACAAGGAACATTACACCCAACAAATGCACGTACAGCTGAGATGTGTAAATTAACAGAAAACTCTTCTCGTGATGTTCAGATTGCCTTTGCAAATGAGTTGTCATTAATTTGTGATAGAGCGGGTATTAATGTTTGGGAATTAATAGAATTAGCCAATAAACATCCACGTGTAAATATTTTACAACCAGGATGTGGGGTAGGAGGACATTGTATTGCAGTAGATCCATATTTTATTGTTTCTGAATTCCCTATGGAATCTCGTATTATCGCACAAGCAAGAGAGATAAATAATTATAAATCATTTTGGTGTGCTGAAAAAGTAAAAACTACTCGTTTAGAGTTTGAATTGACAAAAGGACGTCAACCAGTGATTGCAATTATGGGCTTAGCATTTAAACCGAATATCGACGATTTACGCGAGTCTCCTGCTATTCATATTGCTGAGCGTGTATTGCAAGATTCAGGAGATGCGGATATGTATATTGTAGAACCAAATGTACAAGAACACAAAGTGTTTAAATTAACAGACTATAAAGTAGCTGTTGAGAAAGCGGATATCATTGTGTTTTTAGTTGCTCATAATGAGTTTAAAGAATTAAAATTAACTGATGATAAAGTAGTTTTAGATTTTTGTGGTATTAAGAAGTAACTAATGAAAAAGATTGTAATCACAGGAGGAGCTGGATTTATCGGTTCACACGTAGTAAGACAGTTCGTATTGAACTATCCTAATTACCAAATATATAATTTAGATGCCTTGACGTATGCAGGTAATTTAGAGAACCTGAGAGATATTGAAAATGCACCAAACTATACGTTTGTAAAAGGAGATATTACAGATGAGCAATTTATCAATGAATTGTTTCAAAAAGAACAATTTGATGGGGTTATTCACCTGGCAGCAGAATCTCACGTGGATAGATCAATTACAGATCCTTTGGCATTTGTGAAAACAAATGTAATTGGTACAGTTAATTTATTGCAAGCATTTAAAGGGCTATGGCAAGGTAATTTTGAAGGAAAGCGTTTTTACCACGTTAGTACAGATGAAGTATATGGCTCGTTAGGAGAAACAGGTTTCTTTTATGAAACGACAGCTTATGATCCAAATTCGCCTTATTCAGCCTCTAAAGCAAGTTCAGATCACTTTGTACGTGCGTATGGAGAAACGTATGGTATGCCGTATGTAATTAGTAATTGCTCTAATAACTACGGACCAAACCACTTTCCAGAAAAGTTGATTCCCCTGTGTATTCACAATATCATCAATAAAAAACCATTGCCTATTTACGGAAATGGAAAATATACTCGTGATTGGTTGTATGTAATAGACCACGCAAGAGCGATAGACGATGTATTTCACAAAGGAGGAAATGCGGAAACATATAATATTGGTGGATTCAACGAATGGCAAAACATCGACTTAGTTCGTGAGTTATGTAAACAAATGGACACAGTATTAGGTCGTGAAGTAGGAGAGAGTGAGCAGTTGATTACGTATGTAAAAGACAGACCAGGGCACGACTTACGTTATGCAATTGACGCAACTAAAATCAATAAGGAATTAGGATGGAAACCATCTGTTACGTTCCCAGAAGGATTAGCAAAAACAATAGAGTGGTATATGAATAATCAACAGTGGTTAGAGAATGTAACCAGTGGTGCTTATGCAGATTACTATAAAGAACAGTATAAATAAAGGGTTACTGTTAACGGTTTACAGAAATGTGAAAGTTAATTGTTTTCGTTTGACACAATATAAAGATACAATACTTTGCGTCTAAAAAAATAAAATCACGAATGAAAGGAATAATATTAGCAGGTGGAGCAGGAACGCGATTACACCCCTTAACATTGGCGGTGTCTAAGCAATTATTGCCTATCTATGATAAGCCGATGATTTACTATCCATTGTCAGTATTAATGTTGGCAGGGATAAGGGAAATTTTAATTATATCTACACCAAGAGATTTACCAAACTTTAAAAACTTATTTGGAGATGGTAGTCAATTGGGAATTTCACTAAGTTATGCAGAGCAACCAAATCCTGACGGATTAGCACAAGCTTTTATAATTGGTAAGGAGTTTATAGGAAACGATGATGTCTGTTTGATATTAGGAGATAATATTTTTTATGGTGCAGGTTTACAAGTAATGTTAAAGGAATCAATTCGTATAGTTACAGAAGATCAGAAAGCTGTTGTTTTTGGTTATTATGTTGACGATCCAGAACGATATGGGGTAGTTGATTTTGATAAAGAAGGGAATGTGATATCAATTGAAGAAAAGCCCGCTTTACCTAAATCAAACTATGCAGTCGTTGGGTTATATTTCTATCCTAATTCTGTCGTTCAAAAAGCTAAAGATATAAAGCCTTCAAAAAGAGGTGAAATAGAAATAACTGACTTGAATCTTAAATATCTTAAGCAAGAGCAATTAAAGTTGATTCCGATGGGACGTGGTTTTGCTTGGTTAGATACTGGTACTCACGAATCATTGACAGAGGCTACGGAATTTGTAAAAACTTTAGAAAAGCGAACAAGTTTAAAAATCGCTTGTTTAGAAGAAATTGCCTTGCTAAATAAGTGGGTTTTAAAAAGGCAAGTGGAAGATTCAATAAAAAATCTCAAAGGAGATTATTACGCATATATCCAAAAAGTACTCAATCGAATTGAGTAGAATAAAAAAAGCCTGAGTGGAAATTCAGGCTTTTCGCGTTAGTAAGGAATATATACTATTCTTGAAAATAGTTTTAGTTTAAACTAAATACTATTGTTATTATCAACATAAATATTTGGCTAAAATATTAATTGGTAGTTTGTTGATAAATATAATAATACTTGATTGTTTTCTTCAAAAACAGAAAGGAATACACACGTTGTTTCATTTTTTGAATTACGTAGTTGTGTTCGATTAGTTTCATATAAAGCTCATATGGTAAATATTCTACTTTTATGAAGTTTTCCCCTCTTTTTTTTGCATCAGCAAGCATCAGCAAGATTTCATCATAACGCTGGTTAACGTCTATCTGAGACGATTTTCTAAGACTTACAGTTTCCATTTTTAAAGAATTGGTGTTAATAAGGATTTGTTAGGTGTTTTGTGTTACTTACAAATATATGCTAAATAAATCTTCTTAAATCAAATGATTACTCAATAAAACATATAGTTCGCTGTTTTTAACAAAAAAGAAAATAGAAGTGTTTTAGTTGTGTATTAAGTGCTTTTTTAAAGTATAAATGTGTAAATATTGGTAATTGTTTACATAGTGTGTTATTTGATTTAATTATATCCTTTTTGTTAAGGATGTGAAAATTGAGTTATCACAGTCTTTTTTAAAGACTTTTAAAATATAATTCGCTTCTATTACAAAATTCTCGAATATCTTTTGCGGTTCTATGAGTAGAATTATATAGATGTATTGTTTTTTTCAAGCCAATGGTTAAACTTAAAAAAAGTGAATTATTGTAATTTTTTTGAAAATTTAAAAAGTTGTATAAATCAATAGTAAATGGAACTTTTTAAAGGTTTTTTGATCATTTAATTATGTACACTTTATTTGAGTAATTATTTGATTTTTATTTTTTTTTACATTTTAAATAAAGATTTCTTTTTATTTAGTCGGTTATAAAATGGGAATATTTAGATGTTGTACTTCTTTTTTTTGGTGTTTTTACACTTTTTTAAAAGGAGTTGGCTATAGTTGTATTTTATATTTTTTTTATTAAAAAACTGTTAAGAATAAAATATTTTGTTTTTTGGTATGATGATTGTTTTCAGGGGGAATAGTTCTGTTAATTGTAAAATTTACAATCTGGTTGTTAATTTATATTTTGTATATTTTAATTAAAATATAATATATTGTATATAATATTGGTTTGTTTGCTTTATTAATGTTAATTTTAATTAATCTGTATTAGTGGTAATTGTTGTGAGATTTCGCTTGTATAGTGTTAATATTTACCTTAGATCATGAATAAAATAAAAACAATAATTATAGTTTTTTTAGTGTCTTTATCAAATGTATGGGCACAAAATACGAATGTTAGTTTTCCTTTTTTCTTAACCCTTCAAGATGGTACTGATGTGCCTCAGGGGCTTTATTTACCACAAGGGGCAAATAATGCAACTTTTACAACTGAAGGATTGTTTTTAACCCCAAATAAATCAAGACAATTTGGTGCTATTTTAATGAAGGATATGTCTTTTACTTCAAGTAATGGTATAGAAATTAGTTTTGAATTTAATGTATATGGAGGTAGTGATCCTAATGGTACAGATGGTTTCATTGTTTTTTTATACGATGGTTCTATTCCGGATGAAGATATGTTTATGGGAGCAGGGGCTCGTTCTATGGGGTATGTATTTAATAGATCATCAGAGACTGCTCAAAAACAGTATAGACGAAAGGGTTTACCTGGAGCATATTTAGGTGTTGGATTAAATATGTCAGGGAATTATAAAAATCAAGTTTTTGGTAATGAGCTAAGAATAAATGGAATTAAGGGACATAAATGGAAATCACCCAAATCAGATATACCTGGTCCAAGTCATATTACTTTAAGAGGAGCTGAATATAAATTACCTGGGAGTGATGCTATGTTGGGATATCGTGGATATCCGGTACTAAAAACAGTAAGTACTTTAAAAACTGATACACAAACAGATGGTAGTGGAGAATTAAATGATGATGGTACTTATAATTTTGGTCCGAGTTTTTCAAAAGATACTTCTTTTAGCTTGCGAAATGGAGGTGTTGGGGATAATGAAAGTGATGATAAGTTTAGGAAAGCTTTTATTAGTTTAATTCCTCATAAAGAAGGAGGATTTAATATAAGTGTAAAAATTCAACACGGAAATCAGTTGTCAACTGTTATTGATAACTATCACTATAAAACGAAGATTACTTATTATGAAAATGCAGAAGGAAAATATAGTGATTTTGAAACAGATCCAAAATTGCAGAATGTAGCCGGTCCAGATGTGAAGTTTGAATTAGATTCATCAGTGCCAGAGCGATTGAAAGTTGGTTTCGCAGGTATTACAGGAGGGAGAACGGATGTTCATATGATTCGTAACTTATTGATTTCTGTTCCTTATGCAGCAGTTGCTACAGATAAAGATTTTGATGTTTGTACAACAACTATGTCTCAGTTTTATCCTTTCGAAAGAGATTATGCTTATGGTGGACATATTTCAGATCCAAAAGCAGGAAGTGACCTTATAGATCCTAATTCATTTGTTTTTTATCCAATAGAAGGTGGTGAATCGAGTGATGGACATCATTATTCTGATGAAAATGGATTGTGGAGTTATAATCCGAGAACAATGCTTATTAGTTTTCAACCTAAAGATAATTTTAGTAAAAATGGAGCAAAAGTTAGATACTCTATGAAGGGGATAACCGGAGGGCAAGGTGAGCCGTACGGAGAGGAAATGTATAGGTCAAATCCTGCAATTATTACGTTAACTCCTACAGAATGTTCAGTTTATGTAAATCCAAATTTACGTACTAAAAATTATTAGTACATAAACACAAAACAAGTTGTATTGTTTTGTAATAATTATTCAAATCAAAATCACAAATATTTTTTCAAAAACATTACTTCAAAACGGTATTGGGAAATGAAAAAAACCTCTAAATAAAATATTATGAACAGAAAAATTACATTATTATCTGCATTACTTTTATCAGGCTATACATTTGGGCAGGTAGGTATCGGAATAGAAAGACCGGCTGCTTCTTCAATGTTAGATATTGCTGCAACTTCAGATGCAGATAGAGGTTTGTTAATCCCAAGGATTAATTTAACTGATCTAAAAAGTAGTGCCTCATTTGCTGGTGGAAAAGCAGCAGAAAGCTTGTTAGTCTATAACCTTGGTACTAAAGGTACTTTACCAGCAGGTTACTACTATTGGATGGGTGGTCAATGGGTACGTCTAATCAATTCAGAAGACGTGAAAAACCTGGAAGGCTTTGACACACACAACAAGGAAATGGCAGTCAATCTTGTTAAGAAAACATTATTTGTAAAAGATTCTAAGGATCAAACTGTTGAGGTTCCCTTAAAAGATATAAACATTGTATCTACGTTGGAAGATGGCGAAAAAGGTATTTTTACCTATACAGATGAAACAAATAGAGTTACAAAAATTGATATCCCTTTTGAAGTAATAGATAATATTCACACAATTGTTAATGACCCAAAAGTTATTGCAGAAATCCTTCTTCAAATAAAAGCAAACGCAAGACATTTGGAAGGCGATAGTATTATTAATGTTGAAAAAGGAGAAAGAGCTGTACTTAACGATGTGAAGTTAAGTGTAAAGGATAAATCAATTACACCTTCT
This sequence comes from Myroides sp. C1519, assembly GCF_038039755.1. Lineage (NCBI taxonomy): Bacteria > Pseudomonadati > Bacteroidota > Flavobacteriia > Flavobacteriales > Flavobacteriaceae > Myroides > Myroides sp. C1519. The sequence goes on along the minus strand of NZ_JBBPHM010000006.1, from coordinate 80,453 downwards.
AAATTAAAAGCTGATAAAGCTGATGTAGGTAAAGTGTTGATGGTTGATAAGGATGGAGATGTTTACTATGCAGTAATTTTACAAGAGAATGCTAAAAATGAGAGTATTGCTGTTGAAAGTAAAGATGGAAAATTAGATGCCTCAAGTGTTTTATTTATAACAGATTCGGATGGTGATAGAATCGATATCGCTTTATCTGAATTAAATATTGTTTCAACATTAAAGGATATTGGTGAAGGCAAATTTGAATATGTTGATGAAAAAGGGGCTGTTGTTATTATTGATATTCCAAACTCAGTTATAAAAAATATTGATACTATTTTAAAGGTAACGGAAGTACAAGATAGTATATATAATACTATTGCTACTAAAGGTCAGAAGATTAATACAGATAGTATTATAGCAGTTACAAATGGAGATAAAGCTGTATTATCAGAAATAACTTTATCTGTAACAGATCACAGCATTACCAAAGACAAGTTAATTGCTACTGTAGCTGATGCTGGAAAAGCATTAGTTGTTAATGAAGATGGGAAATTACACTATGCCATTTTAGATGGTAAAAATACAGTAATCAGCACTTTTGTTGTTGACGGTGATAATTTAACGATAACGGACTCGGAAGATGATTCGTTCCCAGTGCCTTTAAGTGATATTAATATAGATACATATATTATTAATGATAGCAAAGGGAATTATACTTATTATAATGAAGCAAAGGCTTCATATAAGATTCAAGTTGTAACAGATGTTGTTAATAATATCCAAACAATCTTAGGTGATAAAACGGTACAAGAAAATATTTATACTACTGTTGCTTCTCAAGGTAGAAAACTATCGAGTAATAGTAATATTATTGAGGTGTCTGGAGGGGATAATGCTGTACTAAATAATGTGATTTTATCTGTAAAAGATAAGAGTATTACAAAAGATAAATTGATTGCAACAACTGCTGATGCAGGAAAAGTATTAATGGTTGATGATAAGGGAGAGTTTTACTATGCTAAAATAGCAGATGAGAATACTAAAAACAAGGCATTTGCTGTAACTAAAATAGGAGGCGAATTAAATAAGAATAGCGAATTTTCATTAGAAGATACAGATAAACACAAAGTAAACATTAAGTTATCTGAATTAAATATTGTTACTACGCTTGTTAAAGGTGTTGATGGAAAATATACGTATACAGACGAACAAGGAGTTGTTTCAACTATTGATATTCCTACTGATGTTATTGATAATATAACAACTATTTTAGGTAATGAAACAGTTCAGAATAGTATTTACGCGACTGTTGCTAATCAAGGAAAAGGGCTTAAAACAGATGCTTCTTTAAAAGTAGAAGGTGTAGCAAGTAAGGCTTTGTTGTCAGAACTTTCTATTAAAGTTGATACAGGAGGAATAAAGAACGAACATATCGCAAGTAGAGCTGTTACTCAGGACAAAATTAGTGCTATAGGAGCAGTAAATGGAGCAATATTAGTTTCTGAAGGAGGAATAGATAACCCAATGGCTAAGTTTGAAAGTGCAGAAACGGTTGTTAGTAGAGTAGCTAAAGGTGATATTGTAGAGAGTGAAAGTATTGCTGTTGAAGGAGGTAAAGATGTTCTTTTTGGTCAGGCATCCAAAGATGCTAAGTTGAGCTTGAAAACAGGGGGAGTTAAGAATGAACACCTTGCTGTGAAGAGTGTAACGAAAGATAAAATAGATTCTAAAGAAGCAGAAAGAAACACTGTTCTTACCGCAGATGGTAATGGAAATGTTACTTATCAAGCTCTTACCAGTGATATGATTTCTACTGCTGAAAAACTTTCAACAACGGGACCTATAAAGGTTAGTAATGAAGATAATAAAGCAACTTTACAACCAATTACTGTTTCCTTAGAAAAAGGAGGAATAACAAATGAATATATTGGTAACAAATCAGTTACTACAGACAAAATTAGTTCTACAGTAGTTACAGGAAATGCTAAAAGAGGAGAGGTCCTTACAGCAGATGGAAATGGAAATGTAACTTATTCTCCAATTGAAAATATAATTGCACCGAAAGCTGGTAATTTACAATCAGACGGAATTATTAGCGTATCTGGAAAGACGGAGGCTACAGGTGAAACTAATGGAGATAGAGCTGTTTTAAAAGATATCTATTTAGCAATTACAGATAAAGGAATTAGCACAGAAAAATTGGCAGATAAAGCGGTTACAACAAAACAGCTAAATGCTGAAGGGGCTAATAAAAATACTGTTCTAACAGTTGTTGATGGTGATAAAGTAGCATATCAAGCAATTACGGGAGATATGATTACTACAGCTGGAGAAATCAAAACAGATGGTATTGTTAGTGTTAGTGAAGGTGCTAACAAAGTACTTGCTGATGTTACATTAGGTATTACTGATAAAACTGTTACAGCTACTAAATTAGTTGGCCCAACTGGAACTGCTAATCTTGTAGCAACGACTGATGCGGCAGGTACTGTAACTTATAAAGCAGTAACAAGTGATATGGTTACTGGAGCAGGAAATATTACAACAGATAATGTTGTTACTGTTGTAAATGGTACAGGGAAAGTACTTTCTGATGTAGAGTTAGGTTTAGCTGATACATCTATTACCACTGCAAAATTGGTTGATAAGGCTGTTACTACTGATAAAATTAGTTCTGTAGTTGCTGGAAAAACGGCTGCTGAAAATCAAGTGTTAACTGCTGATGGACAAGGAGGAACGTATTACAAAGGAGTTGACACAATCTTTAACGAAAAGTCAGCAAAACTTTCTACTACAGGTCCTATTGTTATAGATCAGGTAGATAATAAGGCAACTTTACAACCGGTGAATATTTCTTTAGCTGATAAAGGTGTCACTAACGAGTTTATTGGTGATAATGCCGTTACTACAGATAAGATTGGCTCTGGTACTGCTGCCGATAAGACAGTTCTTACAGCAGATGGGCAAGGTAATGTAGCGTATAAATCATTTGGGGAACTTCAAGAAACAGGTTCTTTAAAGGCAGATAATTCAATATCGGTAAGTAGTGAAACTCAAAAAGCAATCTTAGGAAAAGATATTACTCTTAAAGTAAATGATAGAGGAATTCAAACAAAGCATATTGATTTTAAAGCAGTAACTACTGATTTAATTAGCTCTAAGGATATAGATGCAACAACTAATAGCAATTTTGCAGGAGGTGATATTTTAACTGCAGATGGTAGTGGTGGTGTTGCTTTTCAGCCTGTTTCAAATGCTGTGAAATCTTCGATGAAAGGGGATATAGTAGGAAATGAAAGTATAGAAGTTGATGGAGGAGAAAATGTTTTGTTTGGAGCTGACGATAAGAAAACAGCGTTAAGTTTAAAAACAGGTGGGGTTAAAAATACTCATTTAGCTGCAGGAAGTGTTGAAGAATCAAAAATTGCAACTAGTGCAGTTACAGCTGATAAAGTATCTGATAAGGCTATTACTAATGCAAAACTGTTTGGAGGAATAGTAGAAGGTGCTGATAATCGCGTGGCAATTAGTAATGCGGAAGGAAATGTTACTTACAAGCAGATTACAACAGATGTTATTGCTTCAAAAGGGAACTTGTCAGGAGATGCGATTATAGCAGTTGATAATGGAAAAAATAAAACATTAGGCGATGTTAATTTAAGTGTAAAGGATAACTCAATTGAAGCATCTAAATTTAAATCTACAGGCGCTACAGTAGGAACTGTTGCTACAGCAGATGGAGCAGGTAAAGTTAATTATCTGCCTATTACTTCTGCAAGTATCACAGATAAAGGAAATATTACGACAGATGGTATCGTCACAGTAGATGATGGAGTTAATAAATTACTTGCTAATGTAAAGTTAGGAATAGCTGATGCGAAAATTACAGAGACTCAATTAGCTAATAATGCAGTTACCACTGATAAAATAGCTGATGGTGCAGTTACCACTGATAAAATAGGAGGTAAAAATGTTACTATTGAAAAATTAGGGTCAGAAGAAGGAGAAGGTAAAATCTTAGTAACAGATGGAAATGGTGGCTTTGTTTATTCTACAGTAGCAGCAGAGCAAACGGAAGCTCACGATATAACGACAGACGGAATCATCGGTTTTGGAGATGGACAAGATGGAAAAGGTGTAGTTCTTCAAGATATAGAACTTAAAATCAATGAAAATTCAATTACTAAAAGTAAATTGACATCTGAAAACCAACCTGTTGATAGATTACTTGTAACTGATGGTAACGGAGGTTTTGATTATGTTGTAAAAGAAGCAGTCCAAGCTGGAGGAGTTGATATGTCAGTTGGTTCGTCATTAGAATTTATTAATGGAACAGAAGGTAAAAATGCGGTTCTTGCTTTAACTTCAATTGATGTCAAAGATCAAGGAATCACTACTACTAAATTAGCTGATAAAGCTGTTACAACTGCTAAAATTAACTCAGAAGGAGCTGCTGAAAATACAGTGCTAACTGCAGATGGTAGCGGAAATGTTGCTTATAAAGGAGTAGGTGAATTAGTATTCGATCAAGGTGAAAACTTAACAGCTGATGGTTCTATTTCGGTTACAGCGAATAATAAAGCTTTATTAAAAGCAACCGAAATTAAGATTGCAAATCAAGGTGTAGACAATGAACACATCAAAGTAGGTGCGGTACAAACAGCTCAATTAGCTGATAATGCGGTTACAACTGCTAAGATTAATCCAGAAGGAGCTGCTGAAAATACAGTGCTAACTGTGACAGCTGGAGATAAAGTTGCTTACAAGGGAATGGATGAATTAGTTTTCAGCCAAGGAGAAGCATTATCTGGAAATGGAGCAATTGAAGTTAAAACCGGTGCTAAAGCTTTATTGAAAGCCGCTTCTATAGATATTAAAACAGAAGGAGTTCAAACAGAACACTTAAAAAATAAGGCAGTAACAGCAAGTAAAATTTCTTCTGAAAGTGAGACTATCAATCACGTATTGATAGCTGATGGAAATGGAGGAGCGAAGTTTACAGCAATAAACAACCTGATAGATGTAGATGGAAAGAACTTGTCTGAAACAGCAAATGGTGCTATTGAAATTACAGGTGGTGAAAATGCTGTTTTAAAAGACGTGAGTATTGGTGTTAGAAATGGAGGTATTACAAATGCTAAAATAGCTAATAAGAATATTACTGCTACGAAGATGAATAGTGAAAAATCTTCGAAGGGTACGGTACTAACCTCTTTAGGAGATGGAGAAGCACAATATTTACCATTAAATACAAATGCAAAAACGTTAGATTCTGATACTTCAATTAAAGTCACAAACGCTGGTCAATCGGTATTAAATGATGTAAGTATTCAAGTTGCAGATGGTGGAATTGAGAATAAGCATATTGCAGCAAGTGCAGTAAAAACGACTCAATTAGCTGATAAGGCAGTTACTGCAGCTAAGATTAGCTCTAAGAAAGGTGCAACTACAAATGAAGCTGCTAATACTGTATTAACTGCAGATGGTAGTGGAAATGTAGCGTACAAAGCTGTAAGTGAAGTAATCACTAAAGGTGATTTGGGAAGTAAAGACACTACTATTAAAGTTACAAGTGGCAACGGGGCTGTATTGACAAATGTTGATTTAGCAATTAATGAGAGTTCTATTTTAGGAAAACACATTGTTGGTCAACAAGTAGATGCAACTAAATTAGGAGCACCTAAAACAGCAAATTTGGTTCCTGTTTCTAATGCAGACGGAACAGTTGAATACAAGGCAATTAAAGCAGTTGTAGATAACAATGCTGAAGATTTAGTATTAGGAAATGCTTTAGAGTTTGTTGGAGATGCAACGGGTAAAAAAGCTGTTAATAGCGCAGTAAATATCCAAGTTAAAAAAGAAGGAATAACAACAGACTTATTGGCAGGAAATGCGGTTACAAATGGAAAATTAGCTGATAATGCTGTTTCAACGAGTAAGGTTGTAACAAATGCAATTACTACAGATAAACTTGGAAATGCAGCTGTTACAAGTGCAAAAATTGGTGAAAGTGCTGTATTAGAATCTAAGTTAGCGAATGGAGCAGTTACAAATACAAAACTTGCTGCAGGAGCAGTAACAGTAGATAAGGTAAGTACTGTTTTACCAACTGGTAACGCGGCTACAGATGCTGTGTTAAGTGCAGATGGAAATGGTGGTGCAGTTTATAAAAGTTTGGGTACTCTTGTTGTAAATCACGGTCAAGATTTGAAAGCAGATGGTTCTATTGAAGTTGCTCCTGGTAATAAAGCTTTAATAAAAGAAACGGAAATTAAGATTGCTACAGAAGGAGTGGCAACAAACCATTTGCAAAACCATTCTGTTACAAAAGAGAAAATTAGTTCTAAAGTAGGAGATAGTAATGCTGTTGCAAATACGGTACTTACTGCCAAAGGTGATGGAACTGTAAGCTATAAGGGAATGGATGAGTTGTTGTTTGATAACGGAAAAGCAGTTACAAGTACGGAAAACTCTATTAAAATTGAGAATGGTGATAAGGCGGTATTGAAGCTAATGAAACTTGATATTGCAGATGGCGGAGTACAAACAAAACACTTAGTTGGAAAATCAGTTACACCAGATAAAATTAATTCTGTAGGTAAGCCAGAAAATCATTTTTTAGTGTCTGATGGTAAAGGGGCTACTGCTTTTAAAGATATTAATTCGATGTTAGAGTTGGGGGGAGCCGAATTGTCTGGACCAGGTGCTATTGAAGTAACAGACGGAGATCACGCTTTGTTAAACGCCGCTTCTATTGATGTTAGAGATGGGGGAATTACAACAGATAAGATTGCTGATGGTGCTATAGTAAATGATAAGATTGCATATAGAACAATAAATCCTGAAAAGATTCGTAGTGCTTCTAATGATACTTTGGGGGTACTAAGAGCTGATGGAAAAGGAGCTGCGGCTTTTACAAGAGGAAAAAAATTAACCCTTGGACATCCTTTACAGTATGGAGAAATGGAAAGTAATCAATTTGTTTTACTTTCTCCTTTGTCAATACAACTAGCACCGCTGGGAATTACTTCTGGTTTTATTGGTGAAAAAGCTGTTACATACGATAAGATTTCTTCTGGTAAATTCAAAAAAGGTTCTTTCTTAATAGCCGACGGAAAAGGAGGTGCAGAATATGGGATACCAAAAGATTATGGTAAAGCATTAACATCATCTGATAATTCTATAGAAGTTGATCATGGAATTTATGCATTAGTCGATCCAGCGTCAATTAAAATAGCAGACGGAGGGGTAAAAGAAAAACATATCGGAAACAGAGAGGTACATGAAACTAAAATTAGTTCAGTAAATAAAAATCAAGGTACTGTATTAGTAGCAGATGGAAATGGTGGTGCATCATTTCAGGAATTAAAAGCTGCAATGCCTAAATTTTTCTATATGCCATCAATTGCATTAGAAGTAAAAGCAAATGAGACAATAACTAAAGATATCTATGCTGATTATTTTAGACAATTCTCAGCACCAATGTATTCAAGTGTTGGAATAGATGGGAAATTACCTGTATTGCCTGCTAATGAATTAAATTACCATATTACTTATTATGATACTACTGTATTCGAAATAGTATCATTAAGTGAAGAAGGAGTATTGGTTTATAAAGTAAAAGGTGATGGAGTTGTAACAGGAAAAACTTTTATGAATATTGTATTAGAAGTGAAATAAGAACTTATTAATAATTTGAATTTTAAAAGGACAAGCAGAAATGCTTGTCCTTTTTTTATGGAACAATGAGCAGTTTGCCTTTTTTGTAAAGCAAAGTGTCTTGAGAAAATTTGAATTAAGTGTTTTTTGTTGCTTGTTTCGGGAAAGTAGTATAGTTGTTCGGGACTTGTTCGGAAAAAGGCCCCTTTTTCCGAACAAGTCTCAAATAGTCCTCGAATAATCTACGATTGATTACTTTGTTGAGCATTTATGATTCTTGCCGTTGTTAAGAATTGTAAAGTTAACCAAATAATTTTTTTAATAGTTTTATATAGTGTGATTTTGAAAGTTGTTTTTTTGTGTATTTTATGTTAAATTTAGGTAATAATGTTTGTGTTTATTAGAATTAGTATAAAAATCTAAATTTTTAATTATGAATATATTTAAAATAACAGTTGTGTTTTTAGTGTTTTCATTCATAAATATTTTTGCACAGAGTGGAAAAGTACACTATCCTTTTTTCTTGACACTTCAAGAGGGAACTGATGTTCCAAAAGGACTTTATTTACCAGAACGTGAGAAGAATAGTGCAAGATTTACTAAGTATGGTTTAAAGCTTACTCCTTTAGAACAACAGCGATTTGGTGCTGTTTTAATGGATGATATGGCTTTTATGTCGAGTAATGGTATTGATATTAGTTTTGAATTTAATGTTTATGATGGTCCTGAAGTAGAAGGAACAGATGGTTTTATTGTTTTCTTGTATGATGGAGCTACTTCTTCAGAAGAAATGCAAATGGGGGCAACAGGTCGTTCTATGGGCTATATGTATAATAGAGCTTCAGAGGATGAGAAATTAAAAAGAAGAAAGGGGTTGCCTAATGCTTATTTGGGAGTAAGTTTGAATATTACAGGAAATTTTAAAAACAGAGCATTTCAAAGTGATATAAGAATATCAGGAATAAAAGGTCATAATTGGCCAGCTTTGAATTCGTGGACTGTAGGGCAAAGTCACGTTACCTTAAGAGGGGCTGAATATAAGTTACCTGATGGTGATCCAATGCAAGGGTACAGAGGGTATCCTGTGTTGAAAACAGTGAGTACTTTGAAAACAGATTCTCAAACTAATGGTAGTGCTGAATTAAATGATGATGGTACTTATAGTTTTGGGCCAAGTTTTTCACAGAAAACTTCGTTTAGCTTGCGAAATGGAAAGGTTGCGGATAATGAAGATGATGAGAATTTTAGAAAAGCATTTATTAGTTTATTACCGCATAGAGAAGGTGGACTTGTTGTAACAGTAAAAATTCAACACGGTAAGGTGATTTCTACGATTATAGATAAATATCACTATAAAACAAAAGTGACTTATTTTGAAAATGCAGAGGCAAAGTTTGGTGATTTTACAACAAAGAAAAAAGAGAAGAATGTAGCAGGGGAAGATGTTAAGTTTGTTTTGGATGCACCGATTCCAAAAATTTTCAAGGTTGGATTTGCTGGGATTACAGGAGGACGTACAGATATACATATGATTCGAAATTTGTTGATTTCGGTACCTTATTCAGCAGTTGCGACAGATAAAAATATGACTGTATGTGATAAAACAGCGTCTAAGTTTTATGCATTTACAGATGATTATGCATATACTAATCATATATCAAATCCTATAGCAGGAAATGAAAATATAGATCCTGCGTCTTTTGTTTTTTATTCGAGTGATGGAACAACTGCTATTGAAGGGTATCGATATGCTGATACTAATGGTACGTGGATTTATGATCCTAATATAAGTTATATCACTTTTATACCTAATGATAACTTTGTAGGGAATAAAGCAACTGTGAGATATTCAATGAAAGCAAAAGAAGGTGGTACTTGGGAACCTTATGGAGATGAGATGTATAGGTCAAATCCGGCAAGTATTACTTTAACTGCAGAGGAATGCCCAATTTATGTCAACCCCAATATAAGAATGAAACCTAATTAAGGATAATCCCTAATCTTTTTCTGTGCTTTAAAGAAGATTTATTTTAGCTGTAAAATTATAATTCTATTTTTGTTTGTGAAATGTGATAGAAAAATGTCACTATAGTAATTAGAACAAAGAAATACAAAGTGCCGATGAATATTGTCTTGTGGATTATAGTTAGTATAGCGTTTTTAGGGAGTGTATTAATGTTTATTCCTTCCGTTATGAGCTTAGGAGCTCCTGTATTTAAAGCAGCAAATAATAAACAGAAGATACAATTTTTTGTATCCAGAACTTTTCTGTATTTAGTTTTGGCTTATCCGGTTGTTTTCTTTTTTAGTATTATCGGTTACCGTTTTTTTGACGTAAGTGTATTGCCTTTTTTACTTGTTTATTTATCTATTGTATTACTCTTGTTTTTAGCTTGGCGTAAGTCCTCTTAGATTATAAAGGGATGGTTAAAAATAAAATAGGGATTCTTTTATCTCAAAATGAGAGTAAAAAGAAGGTGGTAATGTTTTTTGATTCGCAAATATTCTTATTTTAGTTTCTTTAAAACCAACCATGAAACAAATAAACTATAACCGAAAAAAATTATCAGATCAAGTATTACTTGATCTTTACCAGAGGCTACTTAAACCTCGTATGGTAGAAGAAAAAATGCTTATTCTTATTAGGCAAGGCAAGGTAACCAAATGGTTCTCAGGTATTGGGCAAGAGGCAATTTCTGTTGGAATTGTAGCTGCTTTAGAGTCAGACGAATATGTTTTACCTATGCATAGAAACTTAGGAGTTTTTACTTCTCGAGATATTCCACTACACCGATTATTCTCCCAATGGCAAGGAAAAGCGAATGGTTTTACAAAAGGAAGAGAACGCTCTTTTCACTTTGGAACTCAGGAGTACCACATCGTTGGAATGATATCGCACCTTGGGCCACAGTTGGGAGTTGCTGATGGAATAGCCTTGGCACACAAATTGCGTAAACAAAAGAAGATAACGGCGGTGTTTACTGGTGAAGGAGGAACGTCGGAAGGAGATTTTCACGAAGCGTTGAATATTGCATCTGTGTGGGATTTACCAGTACTGTTTGTTATTGAAAACAATGGTTACGGATTGTCAACACCTACTAATGAGCAATATCGATGTAAACATTTGGCTGATAGAGCGCAAGGATATGGAATGGAAAGTCATATTATAGACGGAAATAATATCTTAGAAGTCTATACGCAAATTAGTGAGATTGCAGCGTCAATGCGAGAGAATCCACGCCCTGTATTGATTGAGTTTTTAACGTTTAGACGTAGAGGACATGAAGAAGCAAGTGGTACAAAGTATGTACCGCAAGAGTTAATGGATGAATGGGAACGCAAAGACCCGTTGGAAAATTATCGTTCCTATCTATTAGCAGAAGGTGTGTTAACAGCAGAAGTAGATGAGGTAATGCGTCAAGCATTTAAAGAAGAGATAGATAGAGATTGGAAAGCAGTGCAAGAAGAAGCGCCAATTGTAGCTAATCTGCAAGAGGAGTTATCAGATATGTACGCGCCTTTTGTTTACGAAGAAGTTAAACCATCAATAGAAAAGGAAAATATCCGTTTTATAGACGCTATTTCACAAGCGTTGAAAGAGTCATTTGAAAGACATCCCGAGTTAGTTATAATGGGGCAAGATATTGCTGAGTACGGAGGAGCATTTAAAGTAACAGATGGTTTTGTAGATCTGTTTGGCAAAGAGCGCATCAGAAATACACCAATTTGTGAAAGTGCTGTTGTCTCTGCAGCTATGGGGTACTCAATTAATGGAGGAAAAGCAATTATGGAAATGCAGTTTGGTGATTTTGTGTCAACAGGCTTTAATCCGATTGTCAACTACTTGGCTAAGATACATTACAGATGGAATGAAAAAGCGGATGTAGTAGTGCGTATGCCTTGTGGTGGAGGTACCCAAGCAGGGCCATTTCACTCTCAAACAAATGAAGCGTGGTTTACCAAAACACCAGGGTTGAAAGTTGTTTATCCTGCATTTCCAGTAGATGCAAAAGGATTGATGAATACGGCGATTAACGATCCAAACCCTGTTATATTCTTTGAACATAAACAATTGTATCGCAGTGTGTACCAGGATGTACCAAAAGATTATTACACGATTCCGTTTGGCAAAGCAGCAATGTTGAGAGAAGGAGGGGATGTTACCATTATATCTTTTGGAGCAGGAGTACATTGGGCGTTAGAAACTTTAGATAAAAACCCAAAAATAAAAGCAGATTTAATAGATTTGCGTACCTTACAACCATTGGATGCTGAAACTATATTTAATTCCGTTAAGAAAACAAATAAAGTTATAATTTTGCAAGAGGATTCAATGTTTGGAGGAGTTGCAAGTGATATATCAGCAATGATTATGGAAAACTGTTTTGAACATTTAGACGCACCGGTAAAACGTGTGGCAAGTTTGGAAACAGCTATCCCATTTGTGAAAGCTTTGGAAGATCAATATCTACCTAAAAATAGATTTGAACAAGCGTTAATAGAACTATTAGCGTATTAAGTAAGAAAGAACTACACAACTAAATAAAAATATGAATAACACAATCACAAAAACGAGTTTTGAGTTTCCAAATCAAAAGTCAGTTTATCACGGAAAAGTAAGAGAGGTTTACAATATCAACGACAACCTATTGGTTATGGTTGCTACGGATAGATTATCTGCATTTGACGTGATTATGCCAAAAGGGATTCCTTTTAAAGGACAAATCTTGAACCAGATTGCAACGAAGTTTATGGAGATGACCAGTGATATTGTACCAAATTGGTTAGTCGCTACACCTGATCCTAATGTTGCAGTGGGACACGTTTGTGAGCCTTTCAAAGTAGAAATGGTAATTAGAGGATATCTTGCAGGGCATGCTGCTCGCGAATATGCTGCCGGAAAAAGAGTTTTATGTGGTGTTACACTTGCAGAAGGTCTTAAAGAAAATGATAAACTTACATCACCAATTATTACGCCTTCTACTAAAGAGGAAATTGGGTTACACGATGTAGATATTTCAAGAGAGGATATCTTGGCAAGGGGAATTGTTTCTGAAGAAGATTATTTGGTTTTAGAACAATATACACAGGCGCTTTATAAAAGAGGGAGCGAAATTGCTGCGGCAAGAGGACTTATCTTAGTAGATACAAAGTATGAGTTTGGAAAGACAAAAGAAGGAAAGATTGTGTTAATAGACGAAATTCATACACCAGATTCATCGCGTTATTTTTATGCGGATGGTTATGAAGAACGTCAAGCAAAAGGGGAGGCTCAAAAGCAATTGTCTAAAGAGTTTGTTAGACAATGGTTAATTGGCAACGGTTTTCAAGGGCAAGAAGGACAACAAGTACCTGAAATGACAGATGAATATATTGCATCAGTTTCAGAGCGCTACATTGAATTGTACGAGAAAATTATAGGTGAACCTTTTGTAAAAGCAGATGTATCAAATATTAATGAGAGAATAGAAAAGAATGTTTTGGCTTTTTTAGCTAAATAATTAATATTGAAAAATGGAATTATTAAATAGTTTACAGTGGCGATATGCTACTAAACGTTACAATAGTGAGGTTAAATTAAGTGATGAGGTAGTGATGCAGATTGTAGAAACAGCACGCATGGCGCCAACATCATCAGGATTACAACCTTTTGAAATGATTTTAATTAAAAATCAAGAGTTAAAAGAGAAGTTGGTTCCTGTAGCAATGAATCAGGTACAAGTAAAAGAGTGTTCACATTTATTGGTATTTGCTGCTTGGGATACGTATACTGAAGCGCGTATAGATAGTGTTTTTGACAATATGGAAACTATTCGCGAGATGGCAAAAGGAGAAATGAACGATTATAAAAACTCGCTTAAAGCTCATTTTGGTTCATTAACAGAGGAACAACAATTTCAACACGCGGCAAGACAAGCATATATTGCATTTGGTTTAGCTATTGGAGCAGCGGCAGAGTTAAAAGTTGACGCTTCGCCAATGGAAGGGTTTCACAATGATCAAATGGATGAGATGTTAGGACTTACTGCAAAGGGATTAAAAAGCGTAACTATTTTAGCATTGGGAGAAAGAGATCATGAAAATGATTGGTTAGCTCCGATGAAAAAAGTGCGATTCTCATTAGAGTCAATTTTAACTGTTATAGAGTAAAAATAACAGTATCTAATAAAAACTTAAAACCCGTCTGATGACGGGTTTTTTTGTTGAAATACGATTATCATATTAATAATCTATAAATAGTGAATTAACAAAATATTTTGTTTTTGATAATTAAATGTGGGGTTGGTTATTAAAACAATAATTGAGATGTGCATTAATTGGTAATAATGTAGTGTTATAAATTAGCTTTTTTATCGATATTATTCTATATTCGTAACCGGTAAATTAGTACATTTTTACGATGAGTCAAAAAGAAACAAATATGGCTCTTTCTTACGAAGATTTTAAGAAAGAGGTAATTCAAGATTATAAAATTGCTAAGTTAAGTAGAGAATGTAGTTTACTTGGTAGACGTGAAGTTCTTACTGGAAAAGCGAAGTTTGGAATTTTTGGTGATGGAAAAGAAGTGCCACAATTGGCATTAGCTAAAGCTTTTCAAAACGGTGATTTTAGATCAGGTTACTATCGCGATCAAACATTTATGATGGCGATTGGAGAATTGACAGTTGAGCAGTTTTTTGCAGGACTTTTTGGACATGCTGATTTAGCGTATGATCCAATGTCTGGAGGACGTCAAATGGGAGGACATTTTGCTACGCATAGTGTTGATGAAAATGGAAACTGGAATAAATTAGTAAATCAAAAGAACTCAAGTGCGGATATTTCTCCTACAGCTGGGCAAATGCCAAGATTGTTAGGTTTAGCACAAGCTTCAAAATACTATAGAGAATTTGCTGAGGCAGATGCAGAAGGTAATTTTTCTGTGAATGGTAATGAAGTAGCTTGGGGTACAATTGGTAATGCTTCTACGTCAGAAGGATTGTTTTTTGAAACAATTAATGCAGCTGGTGTATTACAAGTGCCAATGGTTATGAGTGTTTGGGATGACAATTATGGAATCTCTGTTCACGCAAAATATCAAACTACAAAAGAAAATATCTCTGAAATCTTAAAAGGATTTCAACGTGATGATAAAGGAAACGGTTACGAAATCTTAAGAGTAAACGGATGGGATTATGTTTCTTTAATTGAAACGTATGCAAAAGCTTCAAAAATTGCAAGAGAAGAACATACGCCAGTTTTAATTCACGTACAAGAGCTTACACAACCACAAGGACACTCAACTTCAGGGTCTCACGAGAGATACAAAAGTAAAGAGCGTTTAGAGTGGGAAGCAGAGAAAGATTGTATCGTTCAGTTTAGAAATTGGATTATTAGTTCAGACATCGCTACAACAGAAGAGTTAGATGAATTAGATAAACAATTGAAAAAAGAGGTTCTTGATGGAAAAAAAGCTGCTTGGAAAGCATATTTAGATCCAATTGTAGCAGAAAGAGATCAATTAGTAGCTGTGTTAAATACAGTTGCTGCATCAAGTCCAAACCGCGTTTTCTTAGAGAAATTTGCAAATGATTTAGCAGGAATAAAAGAGCCAATCCGCAAAGATGTAATTACTGTAGCACGTAAAGCGTTGCGTATGGTAGTGAAAGAAGCAGGGAAAGGAACTTTAGTTCAGTTTATTGAAAACTACTTTGAACAAAATCAAGGTAGATATAGTTCTCATTTAATGTCTGAAACAGCTCACAAAGCTGCATTAGTTAATGAGGTGTTGCCTGCTTACGATGAAACATCAGAGGAAGTAGATGCACGTGTAATTTTGAAAGATAATTTTGATTTTATCTTAGAAAAACACAAAAACGTGATGATTTTTGGGGAAGACGCTGGTAATATCGGTGACGTAAACCAAGGATTAGAAGGGTTACAAGAAAAACACGGATTAAATAGAGTATCAGATACAGGTATACGTGAGGCTACAATTTTAGGTCAAGGAATTGGTCTGGCAATGAGAGGATTACGTCCTATTGCAGAAATTCAGTACTTAGATTATTTATTGTACGCTATTCAAATTATGAGTGATGACTTGGCTACATTACAATATAGAACTGTAGGTCGTCAAAAAGCACCATTGATTGTAAGAACACGAGGACACCGTTTAGAGGGAATTTGGCATTCAGGTTCTCCTATGGGTATGATTATTAATGCAATTAGAGGAATGCACGTTTTAGTACCACGTAATATGACTAAAGCAGCAGGTTTCTATAATACATTAATGGAAAGCGATGAGCCAGCGTTGTTAATCGAATGTTTGAACGGATACCGTTTGAAAGAAACGATGCCAACGAATTTAGGTGAGTTCAAAACACCTATTGGAGTAGTAGAAACAATCAAAGAAGGTAAAGATATTACTGTGGTTTCTTACGGATCTACTTTGAGAATTGTAGAGCAAGCAGCTCAAGAATTGTTGGAGTTGGGTATTGAAGTGGAAATTATTGATGCACAGTCTTTATTGCCATTTGATGTTAATCATGATATCGTTAAGAGTTTAGCTAAAACAAACCGTTTATTAGTAATTGACGAAGACGTACCAGGAGGAGCATCAGCATACATCTTACAAAAAGTTTTAGAAGAACAAAAAGGTTACCGTCATTTAGACAGCGAACCACAAACTTTGACTGCTAAAGCACACAGACCAGCTTATGGAACAGATGGAGATTACTTCTCAAAACCATCAGTTGAAGATGTATTTGAAAAAATTTATGCGATTATGAATGAGGTAAATCCAAGTTTATATCCAGCATTATATTAGTATAGTTACACGAGAAAACCTTTCATATTGAAAGGTTTTCTTTTTTTAATTCACTTTTTATCAAATAAAATACACCATAAAGTAGGTAATATTCTCAATTTATGATTGTATTTTTATATTAAAATCATTTTTATTGTTAGTAAAGTTAAAGGTGTTTGGTATTAAATAGTTTTGTATTTATTATGAAAGCATACAAAATATCATTAATTTTGCATTTGTTTTTTTAAACATAGTTATATTATGGTAAACGATTTATTTGACAGAATACAGAAAAATAAAGGGCCTTTAGGAAAATGGGCATCTCAAGCAGAAGGATATTATGTTTTCCCTAAGTTAGAGGGGCCTTTGTCAAATCGTATGATGTTTCATGGAAAAGAAGTTATTAACTGGAGTATCAATGATTATTTAGGTTTATCTAATCACCCAGAAGTAAGAAAAGTAGATGCAGAAGCAGCAGCAGAATACGGAGCGGCATACCCAATGGGAGCTCGTATGATGTCAGGACATACTTCTATGCACGAACAATTACAAGATGAGTTAGCTGCATTCGTACAGAAAGAAGCTGCTTATTTATTAAATTTTGGTTACCAAGGAATGGTGTCTATTATTGATGCATTGGTTACTAAAAATGATGTTATTGTATATGACGTAGATTCTCACGCATGTATTATCGACGGTGTTCGTTTACATATGGGAAAACGTTTTACGTATAAACATAACGACATTGAAAGTTTAGAAAAAAACTTAGATAGAGCTACTAAAATGGCTGAAACAACTGGAGGTGGTATTTTAGTTATCACTGAGGGTGTATTCGGAATGAGAGGTCAGCAAGGTAAATTGAAAGAGATTGTTGCTTTAAAAGAGAAATACAATTTCCGTTTATTAGTTGATGACGCTCACGGATTTGGTACTTTAGGTGCAACAGGAGCTGGAGCAGGTGAAGAGCAAGGATGTCAAGATGGTATTGATGTTTATTTCTCTACTTTTGCTAAGTCAATGGCATCAATTGGAGCTTTTGTAGCTGCAGATAAAGATATTATTGATTACTTAAAATACAATTTACGTTCTCAAATGTTTGCTAAGTCATTACCAATGATTTTTACATTAGGAGCATTGAAACGTTTAGATTTATTGCGTTCTAACCCTGAGTTGAAAAACAAATTATGGGAGAATGTAAACTTACTTCAAAATGGATTAAAAGAAAGAGGATTCAATATTGGTGATACTAACACTTGTGTTACTCCTGTTTACTTAGAAGGAAGTATTCCTGAGGCAATGGTTATGGTAAATGACTTACGTGAAAACTACAGCATTTTCTTATCTATTGTTGTGTATCCAGTAATTCCAAAAGGAATCATTTTATTGAGAATGATCCCAACTGCTACTCACACTAAAGAAGATATTGCTGAGACTTTATCTGCTTATGAAGCAATTCGTGAGAAGTTAGAAAACGGTACTTATAAGCAAATTGCTGAACAAACTACTGTTGACGTATCTAATGAATAGTTAGAATATTACACTATATATGAAAGGGAATCCATTACTATGGGTTCCCTTTTTTGTTATTAAATAGGTGTATTTATTCTCCTGTTTACGAGGACATAGTGCTTTTAATAAATTTAGGTTACCTTGCGGTAATGATTGACTTGTAATATGAAGTATTTAGTTGTTTTACTTAGTGTTGGTTTTATGTTTAGCTCTTGTAATAATTTGCGACCAGATTGTGAGGCATTGACTAAAAGTGAATTACAAATGGAGTGTATTGTTATAGCAAGTGAATTGCCTACACAAAAATCAAGTAACTATTTTGTTTTAAAAGGGACAAATATTTACACGAATAGTAAAAAAACAATTATAGATCCTGGAAGAAGGTGGAGTCAGTATAAAAAGCATATTGAAATAGGAGATACGCTTATTAAAAGAAGGGGTGAGTTGACAGCGTATATTCACAAAAGAGGTGAGGTACTTGTGTTTCCGTGGAAATGTGGAGGAGAAGTTTATAATGATTCGATAAAGAAATAGGTTTGAAGATATAAAAAAAAAGGAGGCTCTAAAGCCTCCTTTTTAATTTGTATTATTTTCTACTTAATCTAAAACCTAAATACATAAAGGGAACAGTACATCCCATTACGATTGTGGTTGTAAGTAAAGCATCTTGTGTAAATATCGATACGATAGCACTTGTTATAAAACATACACCAAGTTGAATAGTGTTTTGTAGTGCGGCAGCCTTTCCTGTATTGTTAGGGAAAGATTTTAAAGCCTCTGCTACTACTATTGGATAGTTTGCACCATTTGTTAATGCCATTAAACAGAACGGTATTAAAAGCGTTGTTAATGATGGTTCTGTAAACACAGACAACAAGTATAATGTAGTTGCACCAATGGAATACAAAGCAATTGTAAACGGCATAATTTTATAGCTTTCTACTTTATGAGAGATAAAGCGATAACCGTAACCACCAATTAGGAAAGAAATTGTTTGCGGAACAAAGCTCAGTCCGATTTGACTTTCTGTATATCCCATTTCTTTTAAGAAGAAAGGTGATCCTGTAAGCCAAGCGAAGAATGCACCAGAGCAAATAGCGTAAATAAGTACATTACCCACATATTTTTTTGACTTTAAAAGAGAGAAGTAACTTTTGTTTTCAGTTGCTTCAACTTCTTTGTGTTCGTCTTTTTTCTCTTCTGTTATTGTAAATGTATAAGCTATTAATAAGATAGCAATCACAGCAAGGCTTATGAAGATAGATCTCCATCCGAATTGGTTAAGTAAATAAACACCTAAAAGAGGCGCAAGAGCAGGTGATAAAGCTACTAATGGCATAATAGAGGCAAATACTTTGTTAGTTTCTTCTGCTGGGTATTTTTCAATAACTAATGTTTGCCAAGTAACTGCAGCGGCACAAACACCAATAGCTTGTATTAAACGCAAAGCTAAAAGTAAGGCAACACTATCTGTGAAATATATGATAAGAGAAGAAATAGTAAATATTCCCAAGCCTGTTAGAATTGTTTTTGGTTTGCCAAACTTTTCAGAGATTGGTCCCCATATTAATTGGGCGATTGCGTATCCTCCTAAGAATAAACTAAGGCTTAAACTGATATTGCTTTTTGTAGTACCTAAGTCTATACGCATTTTATCAAATGCAGGTAAGTACATATCTGTGGCTAAAAAGCCGATTATACTTAGTCCTGCTAAGTAAACAAGGAATAGAAAGCTATTCGGTTTGTTGTTTGACATACTTTATTTTTAAAAACGAATTTGCGAAAGTAGTCTAAAATTATAGGGTGGTGATTTTAAGTAATAGTTATTCTTTATAGTGCTAATGTTTTTGATTATATGTTAACTTTTGTTGTTTGTAAATAAGTGTAATTTAGTTATTTGTGTTTTATTGTTGTGATAAATAGGTTGGTGTATTTAACTTTTAGTTAGCTAAAAAGACTGTGTTTTTAGGAGAAATAAGAGCAAAAAAAAGATGCTTGAATAAGCATCTTTTATATTTTTTAGACTGTAACGTGTAATTGCGCTCCAGGACCTATAGGTAAACCGATTAGAATCCATATTATTAAGAGGATAGACCAACCGATAAAGAATATTATTGTATAAGGTAACATTGTAGATACAATTGTACCGATTCCTGCTTTTTTATCATAGCGTTGCATAAAGGCAACAATTAATGCGAAGTAACTCATCATTGGAGAAATAATGTTGGTAACACTATCCCCAATTCTGTAAGCAACCTGAACAAATTCAGGAGAGTAGCCTAATAACATAAACATAGGGATAAAGACAGGTGCCATAATTGCCCATTTAGCAGATGCACTACCCATAATTAAGTTAATTAAAGCAGATACGATTACGAATGATAACATCAGTGGAATAGGACCTAATCCTGATTTTTGTAATGTACCCGCACCTTCAATAGCGAAAATAATACCAAGATTAGTCCAGTTGAAATAAGCAACGAACTGAGCTGCAAAGAACACTAATACAATATAAGACCCCAAGGTTTCCATTGCTTTAGACATTCCCTTCATTACATCACTATCATTTTTTATTGTTTTAGCTCCAATACCATAAGCGATACCAGCAACTGCAGAACCAATGAATAACAAAGCTACAATACCAGACATAAAAGGCGATTTAAGAATAGCTCCGCCTTCTCCTCGTAAATATCCTTGTTCAGGAATAAGTCCTCCTAAAACAAAAGCAGTGAAAGCTAATGCAGCTAATCCTGCATATAATAATCCTTTTTTCTCTTCTTTCGTTAAAGCATCGATAGAGATTGCTTTTTCTTCCCCTTCATACGTTCCCAATCTTGGAACAACGATTCTTTCCGTTACCCAAGTACCTAAACCGGCGATAACAAAAGTAGATACAAACATAAAATAGTAGTTTGCAGCTGGATTGACAACATAGTCAGGAATCATAATACGAGCTGCTTCTTCTGATAAACCAGCTAATAAAGGGTCGATTGTTCCTAATAGTAAGTTGGCACTATACCCTCCAGAAACCCCAGCAAAGGCAGCTGCAAGTCCGGCTATAGGATGACGCCCTGCTGCTAAGAATATAACTGCAGCTAAAGGAACTAATAAAACATAACCAACCTCGCTTGCTGTATTTGATAAAATACCAGCAAAAACAATAACAAAGGTCAATAGTTTTTTAGGAGATGATAAGACAATTTTTTTAAGTACAGTTCCAATTAAACCTGAACCTTCAGCGATACCTATTCCCAATAAAGATACAAGTACAGTTCCCAAAGGAGCAAAACCTGTAAAGTTGGTTACCATTTTGGTAAGTATCATTTGTAGCCCTTCAGCACTTACAAGATTAAAAGATTTAATCTCTTCTTGTGTACCAGGGTGAATAACGGATAAATCAAAAAAACTTGCTATCCAAGAAGCTATAATAACTAATAATGCAAAACTTGCAAATAGGGTAGCTGGATGTGGTAACATATTACCAATTCGTTCAACCGAAGATAGGAACTTATCTACAAAGCTCTTTTTTGTTTTTGTACTCATTGCTATTTCTAAAAGTGAAATCGCAAGATAGTCTTTTTTTGTTGTGTTAAAAACAGCTTATATAAACTTAATTATTTTATAAAATAAGGTTGTTAGTTGGCTTGTTTTCAGTTTGTTGTATGTGTTTGGGAGTGTTAATTTGTTAAGGGAGTAAAAAAATAAAAGTGCTCGAAAGCACTTTTATTTCATCCATTCTGCTACGTTGGTAGCTATATTTTGTATGTCGTTTAATAACATTGAAGTGTGATATCCATCTGCAATTGCGTGATTTACGAAGATTGACAAGGGGATTTTAACCCTGTTGTTTTCCGTGTAAAACTTTCCAAATCGGATAATAGGTTGTAGAAAGTCAGAATCAACTGTTGTATCTTGACTAATACTTTCAAAACTAATCCATGGTACACAAGAGATAGGTACAAAGTTAGGCGGAGTGTTTGGTCTTGCCTTAATTTGTTTGACATCTTTATAAGTGTCAATATCTTTTATTATTACCTGGTGGAAAATTGCAAAATCACTATGGTATTCACTCCATAAATCAGAGAAGGTTTTATCGTCTTCATGAAATATGGTAAATGCAGGTTGTAAGAAGTTCCATTGCCCTAATTGTCCGTTATGAATGACGGTTCGGAAAGCCTCACTATTGTTTAATGCTTTCATAATTACATACATAAAAGTAGGGTAAAACTTATAACCTTTTACTTTATAACAAGCGTGAAGTTCTGTAATATCAATTTTAATACTAACCGTATATTTTGTTTTCAACTTATTGCGATAGTAATCGTAGTAAGGTTTACGGCTCCAAGTATCCAAATCGATAGGAGTAAACTTAGCTTGTTGTGTCATAGTTTATTGTTTCTTATAAAACGGCTCAGCATGCTTGTAGAAGTAATCACTAAAGTTGCCATTCTGTTCTAATTTAATAATGTCTATAAACTCTTCTTTTTTCAAGTGAGGTACACAGGTATTTGAAATCATATCAGCTATTTCTTTAAACTGTCCTTTTTCAGCGATAGTTTCAATAGCAAAGATATAATGAGGCTTCTTGTCGATCATAGGATTGAATGTCCACCCAATATATGCGTTATCAATCACTTCATTCGTTGAGAAAAGTTGTGTTAGTTCCTCTAAAAGAGCAGTAGGTTTAACCTCCGGTTTACCAATTTTTACTTGCATTTGAGCTTTCAGAACAGGGTTTGACAAAGTGTTGAAAATACTACCATTAAGCATTTGAGAAATTTCTTCAGGAACTAAGTTCTTATATATTTTAGAAAAAGGGTTTACAATAATAGTAGAACCAAACGTCATCTCTAAGAAAGAGCGACCTCTTACTTTCATATAAGAGATATCGTCAGTTATTTCACCATTGTCAGAAATACTATCAAGACTTGTAAATACAGGTATGCGTTGGTCATCCAGAACCAAAATAGGAGCATCAGTTGCAAGTCCTTCATTATTATTAGAACTATTAGGTGTTTTTTCAACCAATACATAGATGTAATCTTTTAGAAAACGATCGTAAAAAATAGCGCGGTATTCAGGTTTACTACCGGCTTGTTCTATTAATTGAGCTAATGTAAGATTAGCGTTGATTTTAGTCGTGATTTTTTTATTTCTATTGTAAAAAGACATTGTATATTCAATTTTAAATCAAAGATAAGTGATTTAAATAGAAGAGCCCTTTAAATACGTGACAAATTGAAGTGTAAATAGCTGTTTTGTATGAATAAAAAAGCCCTATAAAGTAAGTTACTTTATAGGGCAAGTTTCAATTGCGATATTTTAAATCTTATTTGAAATAAGAAAAGGTTTCATTATTCTCAATTTTTAGAAGAGTTTCATAAATCAAGCGAATAGTATTCTCAACATCCGTTCTATGAACCATTTCTACTGTAGTATGCATATAACGTAGAGGTAATGAGATTAAAGCAGAAGCAACACCGCCATTGCTGTAAGCAAAAGCATCTGTATCTGTACCAGTTACGCGAGACATAGCGTTGCGTTGAAAAGGAATCTTGTTGTTCTCTGCCGTTTCTTCAATTAATTCTCTTAGGTTATTTTGAATAGCAGGAGCATATCCTACAACGGGACCTCTACCAATTTTGTTATCACCTTCAATGTTTTTGTCAACCATTGGTGTGTTAGAATCGTGGCAAACATCAGTTACGATAGCAACATTAGGTTTAATCGTTTGCGTTATCATTTCGGCCCCTCTCAAACCAACTTCTTCTTGAACTGCGTTTACAATGTATAGACCAAATGGTAATTCTTTTTTGTTTTCTTTTAATAAACGAGCAACTTCAGCAATCATAAAACCTCCCATTCTGTTGTCGATTGCACGACATACAAAGCGATTGTTATTTAAAATTGTGAAAGTATCAGGATAAGTGATTACACAACCAACGTGAATTCCTAAAGCTTCAACTTCTGTTTTAGAATCACAACCAACATCGATGAAGTTAGTTTCGATTTTAGGAGACTCTTCTTTTCCAGCTCTATTTCTAATGTGGATAGCAGGCCAACCAAAAACTCCTTCTACAGTACCTTTTTTAGTGTGGATTAATACTCTTTTAGATGGAGCAATCATATGGTCACTACCCCCGTTTCTTACAACGTGAATAAACCCTTCTTCAGTTATGTATTTTACATACCAAGAAATTTCATCTGCGTGTCCTTCGATAACAACTTTATAAGGAGCGTCTGGATTGATAACTCCAACTGCAGTTCCGTAAGTATCAGTAAAAAAAGTGTCAACATACGGTTTTAGATAGTCCATCCATATCTTTTGTCCTTGTGACTCATGACCTGTAGGTGATGGATTATTAAGATATTCTTTTAAAAACTTTAAAGAATCTTCATTTAAAATTGTTTCAGTATTCATGATTTTATTTTTTGCTAATTTACCCAATCTGTTATTATAACTCAACAAAAAGCGATATTTTTGATTAACAATTTGGGTTATGAGAAAGTTAATAGTTATCGTGCTATTTTTAATGCCATTCTTGAGTATGGCACAAGAACAAGAGCTTAGGCAAGTGCCTGATATACCACACGAGATAATAGTGAATGGAGATACAATTCAGGAATATTCGATACCAGAGATATTCATTGGAGTGGATGCTCGAGAAGAAAAGTATCGACGAGATATGATTATATTGCGCAATCGCCTTAGACGTGTCTATCCTTATGCAGAAGCTACAGCTGCGAATCTTGTTATTCTAAATAAAAATTTAGAGTTGATGGAAACCAATAGGGAAAAGCGCCAATATATAAAGCGTTCACAAAAGTATTTAGAAAGCCAGTTCAAAGAGCGGTTAAAAAAATTGTCTCGCAATGATGGAAAGATATTACTGAAGTTGATAGATCGTCAGACTGGAAATACCGCATTTTCATTGATAAAAGAATTTAAAAGTGGTTGGACTGCCTTTTGGTCTAATACTACTGCAAGAACATTTAGTTTGAATTTAAAATCAGAATATCATCCAGAAAGTGATATAAATGATTTTTATATAGAGACACAATTACAGTTTTTGTTTTTTAGAAATGAATTGGACTATTCAGCAGGTTCACCTGGGATTAATTTTAATGAATTGAGAAAAAAGTGGATTTTACAAGAGAAGCAAGAAGAGTTTTTTCCATTGGAGTTAAGAGAATAGTTTTCCTATTATAAAAAATAAACTACCTTTGCGCTAATATTATATCTATGGAACAATTCATCGTATCTGCCCGTAAATACAGACCTCAAACTTTTAATGACGTGGTTGGACAACAAGCTATCACGAGTACATTAGTGAATGCAATTGAAAGCAATCACTTAGCTCAGGCTTTGTTATTCACTGGTCCGAGAGGAGTGGGGAAGACGACATGTGCGCGTATTTTGGCGAGAAAGATTAACCAAGAAGGGTATGATAATCCAAATGAAGACTTTGCTTTTAACGTATTTGAGTTAGATGCTGCTTCAAATAACTCAGTGGATGATATTCGTAATTTGATTGATCAAGTTCGTATACCACCACAAACTGGAAAGTATAAGGTATATATCATAGATGAGGTGCATATGCTATCATCAGCAGCTTTTAATGCGTTTTTAAAAACATTAGAGGAGCCGCCACGTCATGCTATATTTATCTTAGCAACTACAGAAAAACACAAGATTATTCCGACTATATTATCGAGATGTCAAATATTTGACTTCAAGAGAATTACTATTGCTGATGCTGCTAATCATTTGGCACTTGTAGCGAGAAGTCAAGGAATTACTTATGAAGATGATGCACTTCGTATCATAGCACAGAAGGCTGACGGGGCTATGCGTGATGCACTATCTATTTTTGACAGAGTAGTGTCTTATTGCGGTAGAAACTTAACTCGTCAAGCAGTAGCTGAGAATTTGAATGTATTAGATTTTGAATATTACATTAGAATTACAGATTATATTTTACAAAATAATATACCTGCGTTATTATTAGCGTTTGACGACATTTTGGCAAAAGGTTTTGACGGACATCATTTTGTGTCTGGTTTAGCATCTCATTTTAGAGATTTGATGGTGTGTAAAACACCGGAAACGATTAATTTGTTAGAGATTGGTGATCATGGAAAACAATTGTTTTACAACCAGTCGCAACAGACATCAATGCCTTTATTGTTAAATGCCATTGAAATAGCAAATGACTGTGATTTGAAATATAAATCAAGTCAAAACCAACGATTATTAGTAGAATTGTGTTTAATGCAGTTAGCGTCTTTAACTTTTGAAGGCGAAAAAAAAAAGATAAACAATATATAATACCTGCAGATTTATTGAAGCAATTGCTTGGCAATGTTGCTCCGATAGAAAATCATACTGTTGTTAATCAGCCTGTTTCAGCAGGAGGAGGGCAAACAGATGGTGCATATAACCAAACTACGGATTTAGTAAGTCACAATACAGCTCCAGTTGTACAAGTGCAACAGCATATGGCACAGCAGCCAATTCAGGGAAATGTAGAGCAAGGGCAACCGTCTTTACAACCGAATCAACACGATACAGGTGCTAATGGTGGGGCACGAAAAGTGTCTGCTTTGTCCTTGTCAAGTATTCGTGCAAGGAAAGAGATGGCTTCTTCTTTAGAAAAGCACGTTGTTAATCCGGAAGACTTACCTAAAGATCATTTTCACTATGATCGAATGATGGTGGAGTGGAATAGCTTTTCAGAGCGTTTAATTCGTTCAGGTTTAATGTTAATGGCTTCATTAATGGGAATGACTAAACCGCGTTTGAATGGCTATATTAT
The DNA here is from genome assembly GCF_038039755.1 of Myroides sp. C1519. Classification (NCBI taxonomy): domain Bacteria; kingdom Pseudomonadati; phylum Bacteroidota; class Flavobacteriia; order Flavobacteriales; family Flavobacteriaceae; genus Myroides; species Myroides sp. C1519. Next base: position 53,699 of record NZ_JBBPHM010000006.1, on the reverse strand, counting down.
AGAATTGGAATTACCTAACCACGGTTCTAAATTAAGTTTTGACGAGAATAAGTATGAGTTAGTAAATTATTTAAGAAAGAGACTAAACAACTACGGAATCGAGATTAATATTACAGTTAACGAAGAGATTAAAATAGCTAAGAAAGTATTTGATTCGAAAGACAAGTATCAACATCTAAGTGAGATTAATCCAGAAATAGAATTATTAAGAGAAATATTTGATTTAGAGTTAAAATAAATTCAATTAGATATTGCAAATACATTATAAGATGATAAAAATTGGTGATGATAATACGTTAAAGATTGCACGTGAAACGAGTGTAGGTCTTTATTTGACAGATGGTGAGAAGGATGTCTTATTACCTAATAAGTATGTACCTAAGAAATATGAAATAGGAGACGAACTTATTGTTTTTGTTTATTTAGATCAAGAAGAACGACCAGTAGCTACTACTTTAGAGCCTTATATATATTTGAATGAGTTTGCTTTATTAAAAGTAAACTATATCAATGATTTTGGAGCTTTTATGGATATGGGATTAGAGAAAGATCTATTTGTTCCATTTAGAGAACAAGCTCGTCCAATGAAAGAAGGTAATAGATATTTAATTTATATGTACTTAGACGAGAAAACAAATCGTTTAGTAGGTTCAAGTAAATTAAGACAGTTTGTAGATAATAAAGAAATTACTGTTCAAGAAGGAGAAGAAGTAGAGTTAGTTGTATCTCACATTACAGATTTAGGAATCAATGTAATTATTAATGAGAAGCATGCGGGACTAATGTACAAGAATGAGGTTTTTGAAGAAATGAGAACCGGAGATCGTATTATCGGTTATATTAAATCTATTCGCCCTGATGGAAAAATAGATGTAACGAGAACAAAAGTAGGGTTTGATGGAGTACTTGATAGTGCTACACAGATTCTAAAAGAATTAGAGAGTAATAATGGCTTTTTAGGACTGACAGATGCAAGTCACCCAGAAGACATTAAAACTGTTTTAAACATGAGTAAAAAGACATTTAAAAAAGCTGTAGGTACTTTATATAAACAACAACAGATTGAAATAAAGGAAAACGGTATTTTTTTAAAATAATGCATGAATAAATAAATTATACTTGAATGGAGGCTCGGAGTAATCTGGGCCTTTTTTTATGGAGATAAGTGTGTTGTTGAAAAAGAGAGTAGTTTAGAAATATGAATAAATATAGTTAAAGTTGCACTTATTATAACAAATCTGTTGTTTACTCAGAAAAGAGTTAGGTTTAAATTATTTACATTTTTCCGATGTAAAACAAGTTTATCTTTGACTCAAATATTTAGCATTAAAGTGATTCTAAAAGTCCCTATGACGCTCTTTTTTTAAAAAGGAGAGCGTCTTTTTTTTTTCTAATATTTGTGAGTTTTATAATTTTTCTAATCTGAAAAATGAAATGATTAGTTAGTTTGAATATACATTAGTTTAGGGGCGTTAGGAACTACTCGTTTTTATAAAGGGAATCTAATATCAGTTATATATTTTAATGTTGGTGGTATGCTGTGATAAATTTCTTTTTTGGATTTGCTTATAATTAGTTAAAAATGTTAACTAATGTACAATGGTGTTTGTTGTTTTTGTATCAGTGTGTTTTACTATGTAAATACTGTGTTTTTTATGCTAAATAATTAACTAATGTTTGTTTATTTATAAAAAACACAATTAAAATTATAGAATAAAAAAAGATATTCACTCAATAAAAGCCTTTGTTCACCAAAAAAAACGACTAATTATTAGTAGACTATAATATCTTTGTGTCCCAATTATAAGTGCGTTAATTATAATGTATGTTAGAGAATAATAACTGATGTAATAAAAAACGCAATGAGTAAAAGTATAATAATTGGATAAGCAATGAAAAAGCTCCGCTACTATTTTTTAGTATTAAACTATTTAAAACAAAATCAATTTCCATCACGTGAATTACTATTAGATTATCTAAAAGAATTTGATATTGATATCAGTGAACGAACTTTATATCGGGCTTTAAAAGAACTAAAATCAGAATTTGGTATTTTGATTAAGTTGAATACGAAGAAAAAAGGTTATTATATTGCAGAGGATGCAGAAGATAATGCAAATACAGTTCTTACTTATTTGAAAGGCATTGTAACCGCAGATATTTTAAATTCAGCAAATAAATCTAAGTTTGAGTTAGCTCATTTTATTGATCGTGAAAATAAGGGTAGTTTAGTATCAATTGATAGCTTCTGTGTTTTCTTTAAAGCAATGACTTCTTTTCATAAGATATCATTTAAATACAATAATGAAATTAAAGGTGAATGTAGAGCAGTAATATTATCTCCTTTGTTTTTTAAACAATATAGAGGGCACTGGTATGTTATTGGTTATGTCGGTAAAGATTTAATTTCATATGAATTAGATAAAACATCTGAGACAATAATTCTTAAAGATAAGTTTAAGGCAAATGGAGGATTGATTAAGGATACATACAAAGAAATAGTTGGGTTTGATTATACAGATTCTGATTTAGAGCAAGTTGTGTTGTCATTCTGTAATAGTCAAGAAAGTTGTATTCGTAAATCACCCTTGCATCACTCTCAAACATTAAATAATTGTGCAGAAGATGGTCGATTATTAGTAACTTTACGCGTTCGACCAAATAATGAGTTAAAAAAAGAAATTTTAAAGTATGGTAAATTCGTGAAGATTGTTCATCCAGAACATTTAAAGCGCGATATAATTAGTGAATTACGTTCTGCATTAGAATTAAATGCATAATATATAAAGACACATTGATTGGGGAATTAATGTATGTTGTATTTGTAGGTATATATAAGACATTAGTCTAAGTATAAAAACAAGTATAGCGGTTAGTTTGTTTCTAAAAAAAATAGCAGGTGGGGGCCTGCTATTTTTATTTTTAAATGTGTTAGATACATCTTGGAATATTAATATAAACTGTTGTTCCACAGTGTATTTCTGATACAATTTGAAGCTTACCTTTATGAAGTTTAATAATCTTAGATGTAAGTGATAACCCTAATCCTGTTCCTTCTATAGCAAAAGCATTGCTCGACCTAAAGAAAGGTATAGTTAGTTTTTCAATGTCTTCTTTTTTAATACCAATTCCTTTATCCTTTACAATTATTAAAATATTGTTCTCTTCTGTTTTAAGAGTGATATCAATTAATTGGTTATGAGAAAATTTACTTGCATTAAATATTATATTAGATAGTGCTAATTCAAGTAGTGTCGTATTACCTTTAAAGTATAATTCCTGTAAATCTTCTTTGTTTTCTATTAATAAATTAAAATTTAAACTCGGTTGTAATACTACAAATTGATCTAACATAGACCACCAAAATTCTTCAAATTTATTTTTTTCTAAAGGATATGCAGTACTATCAAGTTGCGATAAAGTTAATAGGTTGTTTACCATTTGGTCCATATGCAGTGATTCATTAATAACTTGTTGTAGTACTTTTGTATATTCTTCTTGTGTACGCGTATTCATTAAGGCTATTTCAGCATTGCCTAATAATGATGCAATAGGTGTTTTAAGTTCGTGCGAAGCATGGGCAATAAATGCTTGTTGATTGTCAAATGATTCTTGTAAACGATGAAATAAGTTATTTATCGTTTCGCTTAATGTTCGTATTTCATCTTTTGACATTCCTGCAGTTGAAATAGGCTGAAACAAATTAGGCAATTGTTTTTGTTGTATATGTTTGTTGATTCGTGTAATTGGACGTAGAAAATAGCCAGCAAAATATCTTGATAACCAGAATGTAATGAGTAAAGCGATTAGTAAAGAGGTAAACATAACCGTTCTCAATTGCTTTAAGGCGGCAATTCCTGTTTCGTTTGTAGCTTTAGCCATCACTATAAAGTCTCCTGAATTGTCGTTGTAAAATATTCCTACAACTTGTTGTTCGTCTTTTTTAAAGTAAACTTTATTTTTTTCAATAACTTGATTTAGTGTTTCTTGATCCCATTTTACGTTACCCTCATCAATAAACATAGGTTCAAAGTCTGTAGTGTAAATTCGAATAGTTTCGTGTGGTAATGTGCGTGGAAAATTGCGAAGTACTTCAGCAAATTCAGCTGGTGTAAAATTGTCTTCAGCTAAGTAATTATCACCAACAGTAAAAGCTCTGTTTTCTAATTGCTTATAAAAATCATTCTTCCAATGTGAATTTACTAAAATATATACAGCAACAAGAACACCAGATAATAAGATGGTGAATAATCCAGAAAATTGAAAAGAGAGTCTATCGCGTATTTTCATTTTTTATAGAATAAGTTTCTACTTTAATAAGTAATACTTAGTTCAATAGCTCGTTTTATAATATTTTGAGATAAGAGATAAGTACTAATTTATTTTGTTGATTAATCCAAAATTAAGCCAATTGTTTATGTGAAATTGAACATTAGAGTAATTTAATCTACAGTTAGAGAATGATAAGAGGTAAAAGAGAGTTGTATTAAATTAGTGTTTTTTAAGTTTTGTAGGAATTGTAAACTAATGGTAATGTTATCAAATTGTTATGTTTTATATATATATAGGTTAATGTTGTGTAATTCATTAGATTTATTATAATCAAATAGTAAAAATTATGGATGTTTTATGCCGAAGTCAATTCTTAATAGATTTAGGAATTGATGTTTTAAACAGTAAACATATAGCTCAATTACAGAGAGAGTATAAGTTTTCTGAAGATTGCTATAGATACTTACTGGCAAATGAAAGCTTGAGTAATAGAGAACGTTTATGTGATACAATTTCACATCGACAGCAAGTAGTTTTTTGTATTTCTAATATTATCGAATTAAATGAAGAGAGTATATTTTCTCCATATATTTTTTTCTTTGCAAGAAAAGGAATGTCATTGATTGGTGAGATTTTAGTTGGAGAACATAAAGGTGAAATAGTTTCTATTGAAGAGGAACTTTATTGTGATATAGATAGTCTGGAAGAATTATTAGAAGATTTAGATATAAGTGTTACGTATGCTTTTAAAGATGAAAATAGAATTATAAAAGAATTAATGAAGCCTTCTTTACAAATCGTGATATTGTTAGAAAAGTCGTTTGAAAAATTCATAGAATAAAAAAGAGATTGTTGTTTTCTTGTTTACCAGGGGATTAGTTTGTTATAACTAATCCTCTTTTTTTATTCATAGTTGTTTGAAAGAGGATACCTTTGGACGACAGTAGAATATATTGGTATATTATTGGTTTTTTTGTAATTTTCGACCAACATATTTAATAATGTTAAAAGTCGTTTTTTAATTAAAGAAAGTAAGGCTGTATTATCAGCTAAATTGACAAATGAAGAAAAATAAAATAAGAATTCAACAGGTAGTAATGACTATTTTAAGCATACTTTTCTTGGTATGGGTAGGATATTACGGTATGAATAAAGGCGAAACGACTACTAAAATTGTAGAAACAAAAGAGATAGATAAGGTTGTTGATAAAGATGATGTAGCTACTACTGATCAATCAGAAGAAGTGATGGTGGAAATAGTAGAAGAGGTTTCTTTAGATGCTGTTTCAACTGCTAAATTAACTACCAAGTATCATACTTATGCAAAAGAGTATGATGCTAAAGTAAAAATTACTGAATCAAGAATTGAGAAATTGGCTAAAAGGGGACGTATTGTTACAGTATTTGTCAGAGATGGACAAGTTGTAACTGCAGGTCAACCAATTGTGGGAATAGAAGTTGAAAATACAGCAGTTTTAAGTGAGTCAGAATTAAAAAAAGAACTGAGAAAATTTGAATCATTAAAGTCTAAATTAGAAAGTGCTCAGACAAAAATTACTAAGGCAGAGAATAAGGATTCGAGTGCACAAGCAAAACAACAAAATAAATATGATGATATATTAAGAGAATATCAAGAAGTTGAGAGTAAAATTGCTTCAGGTCAGAATAAATTTGAACGTATTGTGATAAGAGCTGCAAAAGCTGGTCTTGTTAAGAATTTATCTTTAAAAATGGGAGATGATGTCACAAGTAATAGTTCTTTATTTAAAATAGTTTCTTATGATGTTTATTTTGATTTAAATGCAACTGATTTAGAACAATGGAAGATAGCTGCAGATAAAGCAATAGTAAAAGGTTCTTTTGTAGGAAAAGAAGGACAGAGTATTCCATTTGATTTGCAAACAAGTAGTATCCAAGAAAGAGTCTATATTAAACATTATATACCTATTTGGGAAAGTTTAAAATTCTTTACTGACGATACAATTGATAATAAAGTATCATTAGTTGCTGTTTATAAAGATATAATAGAGATTTCAAGTAATGCTGTAGGTGTTGAATCAGATGGGAGATCGTTTGTTTGGGTTGTCAATGCTGATAACCGTATTACTAAAAGATATGTTTCTCCAATTAAAAAATATGGCTCTACTGTTTTATTAGCAGACACTTCTTTAAATGGAGTTACAATTGCTGTTAATAATATAGATAGACTGTCAGAAGGAAAAGAGATTAATTTATAATCTCTTTTTTTTATTTTTAAACTAACCTTAAAGATTAGATGTAAATAGTGACTTTACTTAGATGTAACGAGGTAAAATCAAGGGTTTAATGATGTGTTAGTGTTTTTTTGTTAGATTAAATGTACTTATAAGTTTAAAGAAGAAGATGTTTAAAGAGCTATAATGACTTTTGTTAGGATTTTTTGTGCATAAAACACGTAATTTTGTGTTAATATAATTAATAATTCTACTAAAGATGATAATAGATGATTTGTTAAATAGATTAGATTTAAAAGATATTAATTTAACAGTTGGAGACAGATTATTGTTTGAGGGATATTTCAAGCCAATAAAAATCAAGAAAGGAGATTTTCTTGTAAAAGAAGGTGAAATAGAACACAACATATATTTTGTAAATGATGGAATACTTCGTTGTTGGATAAATGATAAGTATGATCGTGAGAAAACATTTTGGTTTTGTATGCCACATACTTTTTCATTATCTAATTTATCGTTTACATTACAGAAACCATGTGATTTTAATGTTCAAGCTGCAACCGACTGCGAGTTATTTATGATAACACAGCACGATGTAAATGAACTTTATGAGATATCTCCTCAAATGCATCGGGTTATGAATATATTTACGGGAGAGTTACTAAACTTTATGTTACAACGAAAAGTTGACTTGCTTAAGTTGACATCTATAGAATACTATGAAGCATTGCTTGAACGTTACCAAGATTGTATGAAAGATATTTCTCCTGAAGATTTAGCGTCATATCTATGTATTTCTGAGGAAGAAATGAGTAAGATTCACAAATAATCGCTTAGTGAATTACTGTTATTATAAAGATGTAATACAGGAAAAAAAGAACCATATTATTGAGATAGTTTGGTTCTTTTTTATTGCTATAATCTTGTTTCTTTAAAATTTATTCTTTGTGTTATTTTGATACTTTTTAAGTTGATGAATTTAGAATGATTATATAATTGGTCGAAATAACCTGTAAACTACTGTAAACCCTATATATTTTGGGGTATGTGGTGTTGTTTTTTTCTTGTAAAGCCGTTGTTTTTAATATTAAATTCTATTTTTGCACCTTTAACTATTAAAAGTAAAAATTACCATGAAAGAATTAATGGAGAAAATCAGCGCAGAGTTTGAAGCATTCACACAAGATGCTAACTTACAAATGGAAAATGGAAACAAAGCGGCTGGAACAAGAGCTCGTAAAGCTTCTTTATCTATTGAGAAACTTTTAAAAGAGTTTAGAAAAGCTTCTTTAGAGGCTTCTAAATAATAAAACAGAAAAACTCCTACTTTTTAGTAGGAGTTTTTTGTTTTATAAATAGATATTAGAAAAAAACAAGGGCTGTTACATAACGTAACAGCCTTTTTTATTAAATTAGAAATAATCAATCAATTTTATTTAATATTATTGATTTTATATTGTGTTTATTTTAAATAATTATCTTAAAAGATTTCGTTTTGTTTTTATTTACTATTTTTGTTGATTTGTTTTTTTTTGCTGTGTTGTGGTGTTTTTTGTTTGTTTATTGTTAAATATGTAAAATTATTATTTTTAATTAATTATTTGTATAGTTATTATTGCAAAAATATATTTTTGTTTAAAATGTATTTTTATGATAAAGAGTAATTTATTAGTAGCAGGTTTTTTATTAGCATTAAATTCTTTTGGGCAAGTCGGGATTAATGTAGAATTACCCACAGAAATGTTAGATGTAAACGGGAGAGCACGTATTCGGACGACAACAGAAATGAAATCAAGTGATAATTTTGATTTATTGGTTACAGACAACAAAGGAGTTGTCAAGAAGTTGAAAAAGACAGATCTTGAAATTAAAAGAGAAGAAGTAACTGCAACAATAGCGTCTGGTAATTCATCTATAGTAACGAATACTTATGGTTATCAGGTAGCTAACATTGTTATTATTTCTGTAAACAATTGTAGAAGAACGATGATTAGTTCTTTTCAAACTAACCTTGGAGCAATGTTGTTTATAAACGGAATTGCGCGTGATAAAGCAGCAACTTTTTCAGTTGTACCTATTCCTCATTCAGCAGCTTTTGATGCGTCAGCAAGCTATATTGTGAAATTTCCAAATGTGATTGGATGTGGAGATGGAGGAGATGGTTCACAATTTGATTTTACTTTTGAGAAAGTAGGTGCACATCAATATAAGATTACTAATAATGGAAATGTGTCAAGAAGGTACACAGTTATATTTCAGAAAATTTCATAACAATAAAAGAATATTATATGAAGAAATTTTACATATATATATTGTGCATTTTAGTAGGTCATACCATATTTGCACAAAATCACGCTATAGGAATAGGTGTGAAATTACCAACTGAATCATTAGATGTTAACGGAACAATGCGTATTCGTGAAATTAATTATGCACGTGAAAATGATGATGTTTTTTTATTAGTGAAAAACTCAACAGGAGTGGTAAATAAATTATCTAAAAATGTTTATGGACAAAATATAGAAACAGTTAAGAATGTTAGAATTATGTCTAATCAAGTTGCTCAAGTTAAGAACGAAGGTGATTATTCATCTACAAATTTAATCTTAACAATAGTAAATCCTTGTAACAGAAGAATGATTGCTACATTTCAAGTTAATTTAGGTGCATTGATTTTTTTGAACGGTATAGCAAGAGATAGACCTGCTGAATTTAGTATTAAAGAAATACCTTCTGGTGCTCGTGCTTTTTCTGCTGAATGGATTATTTCATTTCCGAATGTTTTAGCCTGTACCGATTGGAAAACAAATGAAACTATAGGAAGTGAGGATTATTTCAATTTTTCATTGAAACAAATAGATGCAATTACTTATGAGATTAAAAACTTAGGATCACATAATAAAAGCTTTGATGTGTATTTTGAAAAGATTTAGAAAAAACCAAGGGCTGTAACATAACGTAACAGCCCTTGTTTTTTTGGTTACTCTTTAGCAAGAGCAATCTTCACTTTTTTATTTTTTAGCTTAGTATCTTCTAATTTAGCTAATAAAGGTTTTATTTTATGAGTGCTTACAGCTACAAAAGCTTGCTTATCCCTCACGTCAATTAAGCCAATATTCTCTTTGTTTAAACCACCTGTTTTAATTAAAAAACCAACGATGTCTACCTTGTTTACCTTGTCTTTTTTACCAGCACTGATATAAATAGTTTTAAAGTCAGTTTGGTTGTCTATTTTATACTTCCCTTCTAAGTTTTCAATCGGCAATTCAGGATCGATGAAACTAAACTTTTCATCATTTGTAACCATAACGTATGCTTTACCAGAAGCTTTCATACGAGCAGTACGACCATTTCTGTGGATAAACGCATCTTCTTTTTCTGGAATTTGGTAGTGAATTACGTGTCCTATTTCCGGAATATCTAATCCGCGTGCAGCTAAATCTGTGGCAATTAGAATATGACAACTACCATTTCTAAACATCATTAAAGCGCGCTCGCGTTCTTCTTGTAACAAACCACCGTGAAAAGCACCATTAGCGACCCCTTTTTTAGTCAACGTTTCACTAATTCTCGCTACTGCATCTCTATGGTTACAGAAAATAAGAATAGTGTCTTTTCCAATTTTTCCAACTAATTTAATTACAGTTTCTAATTTCTCTTCAGCAGTAGAAATAACCTGACTAAAAGCTAAGTCTGGTTTCGCTTCTTCAGATTTTAAAAAGTGAATACGCTCAGGATCTTCGATACCTGTGAAATCAGGAATTTTCTTCAAAGCCGTAGCAGAAGTCAGCATTCTAAAGTTAATATTGTCAAAAGAGTTGATGATGTAGTCCATATCATCTTGGAATCCCATCTCTAAAGCCTTATCAAATTCGTCGATTACGTAACTTTTAACCGTTTCAGTATTAAAAGAACCTTCTTCAACGTGAAATGCCACACGACCAGGTGTACCAACTAATACAGCAGGAGGTGTACTAAAATTGTTTAGTTCAGTTCTTGTAGAATGTCCACCGTAACAAGCATTGATTTTAAACGCTGTTCCCATTTTTTTAAAAACAGTTTCTATCTGTAATGCTAATTCGCGTGAAGGAACAAGAATAACTGCTTGAACACCTTTTACATTAGGGGCTAAACGGTTGATAAGAGGCATAAGAAAAGCCACTGTTTTACCTGACCCTGTAGGTGACAATAAGATAATGTTATTCTTTTTTTGAGCAGCGTTAAATGCCTTTGTTTGCATTTCGTTTAACGCTGTAATATTTAAGTTTTGAAGTATTTCTGCTTTATTCATAGCCGCAAAGGTATGTTTATTATTTTTTTGTTTTACATCACCAAGACGGAATTAGTAAAAAATAAATTCAACTTATTTTAGCTGTTATAAATACATTATAAAAACAAAGTTTAGTTGTATTGTTTTGATGTTTAGTTAACTACGTGTTAATTTGGTTTGTAGTGGGGGATAGGGCTAATAAATGTTGTACTAAGGCAAGGGAAATAAGTATATTTGCAAACAATGTGAAAATACGTGGGGACTATGATTTATATTTCAGTAAAAGAATTTGCACAACAGCAGGGAGTATCAGAAACGACAGTTAGAAATCACTGTACAGCTGGTAAAATTGAAGGCGCTTTTAAACAAGGAAGAGCTTGGAGTATTCCTGCTGATGCAGTGTTATTGAAAAGTAGTAGAGCGGAAGCCATTAAAAAATCCCTGCTTGAAGTACTACAAGAGCAGAAGGGAAAGGGATTGAAAAAGGGTATTTACCACCGTACTCAGGTGGAGTTTACTTATAATTCTAATCGTATTAAAGGAACTGAATTAACCAAAGATCAAACGCGTCATATTTTTGAAACTAATACTGTTGGAACTACTCGTGGATGTGTAAATGTTGATGATGTTATTGAAACAGCGAATCACTTTCGCTGTATTGATATGATAATTGAAAATGCAGAACAGGTACTGACAGAAGAGTCAACTAAGAAATTACACGCTCGTTTAAAAGTAGGAACATCTGACAATGGAAAACCTTGGTTTAACGTAGGAAAGTACAAACAGGTGTCAAATGATACCGATACTCACATCGCTTGTTCGCCAGAAGAGGTTGAAGAACGTATGCGTAGCGTGTTTGCACATTATCAGAGTATAGAAGTTAAGACAATAGAAGATATGGTGGAGCTTCTTTATCAGTTTGAAAGCATACGACCTTTTCAGGATTGTAATGGGCGAATAGCACGTTTGATTCTTTATAAGGAATGCTTAGCTAATCAACTTGTACCGTTTTTCATAGAAGAAGAAATGAGAGACGAATACTTTAAAGGAATAGAAGAGTGGCCTATATCGAGAGAACGTTTGTTAGAAGTATGTTTAAAGGCTCAGAGTGATTACCAAAAGGTACTTAAACGACATAAATTGTATTAAAAATATCAAAAGCCTCATAAGTGTAAACTGTGAGGCTTTTTTATGCCTACTTGTTTTGGGGAATTTGATTAGTGTTACTTTCACTTATAAGTAAGGGTAAGCAAATTGCTACAAAATAAAAAAGGAGAACTGATAAATTATCAATTCTCCTTTTTGTACTCGAGGCGGGACTTGAACCCGCACGAACATTACTGCTCACTGGATTTTAAGTCCAGCGTGTCTACCACTTCCACCACTCGAGCATGCTTACACACGTTTTGTTTGTGATTCCGAGTGCAAAAGTCGAATAATATTATTTAATATACAACAATTAAAAGCATTATTTTTAAAATAAAAACCACGTTATATGCTTATGTGTTGATTTTTAGTAGGTTATTTGAGTGGTTTTTTTCAAAAAAAGTATTATGTAAATTGATGTAATTGTTATTTTAAGTTTAGAAAGTATGTATTTACTCCATTACTCCATTACTTCATTAAAATCGATAAGATTAAAATTAGAATCATTTTTTATAAAATCATAAAACATAGCTGCATGTCCTGCTCCTACAATAATTACGATATTTTTATCTCCAATTGAAACTTGATTTTGTACATAAGAATACATTATTAAATTGCGTTTGTACCAGCTTGCAACAAAATCAGAGCCAAAGAACGTATCATCGTTGTTTAAACGATTTAGAATTGATATATAGGCTCCTTTGTTCAATTCTCTTTGTTCTTTAGAGTTTATACAGACAAAAACGTCGGATAAACTACTTTTTGCAACACAATTATTAGTAAAGTCACTTAGAGTTTTAATTCTATTAGAAAAAGATGTAGGGTCTATTTGTGTATTCTTGTTTGTTTCAGATTCTATTAAATCATAGCGTTGCTCTAAATTATAATCAATAGAATATATAGCATTGTTTTTTGATTTTTTTGCAAGTCTGAATCCAAGTTGAAAAATCTCATTCTCAGAATAATATCGTTTAAAGAAGTTTTTTTGGATACTATCTAAGTTATAAAAGGGTTTATTGTCTACATACAACAAGTATTGTTTATTCAGGTTTTCTCTGTTTTCATATGACGATTCTACAAACACTTTATCAGGATTGTATTTTTGTACAATTTTATTAGTGATTTTTTCTAAATCCTCTTGCTTAGAAGAGTTTAGAATATCGATGTCAATTACTTTTCCACGATCAAAACCAGGGTTGTTAAAATGTACTGTTCCTATCAGAATTACATTTATTTTTTCTTGTGAAAAAACAGTTGTGAAAAACATAAGAAGGATAAAAGCTATTGTATTTCTCATTTGATTTATTGTATTTGGTAAAAGGGATATAGTTTGTTTGTACAAACATTTTTTTCGTAAAAATATTATATTTCACAAATTATACAATACTGCTTTCGTTTACTTTTTATGAAATATAGTTGATAAAAATTCCTTAGAATTAGATGTTCAAGAATAGTAAAGTTATAGAAACGAAAAAGAATATAAAATAGATTGATTATAGTACCATTAGACCATTTATTTACGTGCTTATAGTGACAGTGTTTTTATGTATTCATATTGTTCATAATAACAATTGTTTATTTTCATTTCAAGTTCACTATAACTTACAGATTTGGTTAATTTTTGGAGAGAATTAATCGTGATAGAAGTTTGACTTCTTTTGTAATTGTCTAATTTATAAGTAGGCAAAACGTAAAAATCCCATTGTTCAAGTTTTAAAGGATCAATAATACTCTGATCTTTAATTTTTAATAAACAAAAAACATATAAGTCAGCATGTCTTTTTGATTCCCCTCTTGAATTTTTGTTAGATTCATCCCAATGTTTTGCTTTTTTAATTGAAAATGATATTGTTGAAAAATTACTCTGCTGCCAGCTTTGAATGTAAGCAGAGGATTTAATTTCAATTTTAATTCCATTGTCAGTTTTTAAATCGAAAGCGTCCCATTCGTCACGTAGTTTTTTTGGGTTTATATTCATTGCTGTGCCAACTATAAACTCAGCAAATTTACCTCTTGTTGAATTGCTTAATATATCAGAAACACTCCATTGCCAAAATTCGAATAATGAGTAGCCTATATTTTTTTCATTAAAAGTTAATTGTTCAGACCCTTTTTTAGGGGTTGCTATTATTGCTCCTAAGTTTAATTCAGTAGTTTCTTTCATATCTGGCTTTTATTTATTTGCTTTATAACACAAAGCAGTGCTAATTTACCTAAAAAAGACATAAAGTTGACTAATGTAATTGAATTTGGAAGGAAGTAATTTCTAATAAATAAACAGAAATAACATATCGGTAGGGAGTAAGTTGATACAAAAAAACCGATAACATATGTTATCGGTTTTTTATGAAGAAGGCTTGTTTTTTACAGACACCTTATTACTTAATTCTTTTATAGCTAATTTCAGTATATTTAATAGAATTAGCATCTTCTTTTACTGGATTAGGCAATGAGACCATAACAACTAATTCGTCATTAGTTAAATTCGTTATAAGCATCTTATCTTCTATGCCCAACTCATCTAAAGTACTGATGTTATTATTTTGAAGAGTATAATTTAAGCCAACTATTTCCTCAAGGCAATTACCATTTTCGTCTTTACCTACGAATTGAAGGATATCTATTTTATCTTTCGTATAGGTCCAAGTCATCAGTCCACATCCATAATCATCTGAAGGGAAAATTTGTTCTATAAATTTTGCTTCTCTATCGTATGTCTTAGTCGATGATAATTCCCATGTTCCTACTAAATTCTCTATTTCAAATTTTTCAGTAGCTTCTTGCTCTTTACAACTACTCATTCCCAATGCCAAGAAAGAGAACAGTAAAACGTATAAAGTTTTTCTCATATTCATTCTATTTTTTTTGTAAAGATAAAATTTTCAACAGATTTCACTAATAATTCTATTGATAACCGTTTTTATAGATGTCCCTTTAAAAAAGAATAGGCTGTTATTGATAAAGTTAAGCGCGAGAGATTACATATCCCAATGAGGATATTTTGACTCAAAGAAAACCATAAGCTTATGGAGGTGTCTTAAAAAGCTATAATGGAAGTAAGGCTTTCAGCAACTATATAAAATAAAAAAACCGATAACTCTCGTTATCGGTTTTATTTGCGGAGAAAGAGGGAATATAACCTATATACAAATAGAATACCGTAAAACACTATTATTTTGATTTATTGATAGTTATGTTTTTATTAAGTCGGTTAAATACCATAAAATAGTATATGATAGTATTAAAATTGGGTGTATATTTGGGTGCTATTACAAATAACTATGACTATAAAAAGAAAGATAACTATTGCTATTGAAAAGAGAAAAAAGGACGGTGTATTAATCACAGAGAACGTTCCAATTCGTGCAAGAGTGGTATATAATGGTGGTCGTGTAGAACTCTTTACAGGCTACCGCATTGATGCTTCTAAATGGGATGAAGCAAAAGAAAAGGTACGCAATGGGTGTACCAATAAGCTAAAACAAAGCTCTTCCGAAATCAATACAGCAATACAGGAGCTATCTACTACAATAGATAGAATCTTTAAAGAGTATGAATTGAAAAACGAAGTACCTTCTTTTGAACTCTTAAAAGATGAAATAAAACGCTACTCGGATAAACAAACCATATCAGCGACAGAAAAGAACCTGTTTACGGCTTTTGACGAGTTTGTAAAGAACAGCGGAAAACGCAACGATTGGACAACTGCTACTTACACCAAGTTTAATACTGTTCGTTCACATCTTTTTTCTTTCAAAAGCAACTTTCAGTTTACTGATATTAATGAAAAGACCTTATTAGACTACGTTTCATTTCTACGTATTGAAAAGCAGATGCGTAATAGTACCATCGAAAAGCAGATTAGTTTTGTAAAGTGGTTTTTGAAGTGGTGTAAAAACAACAATTATACAATTGCCTATAATTTTGAAGACTTTAAACCAAAGCTAAAAGAAACCTCTAAAAAGATAATCTTCTTAACCCAAGAGGAAATCGAACAGATTAAATCAACGGATTTAGGCACTAAGTCATACTTAGAACGTGTACGTGATGTATTGCTTTTCTGTTGTTACACAGGACTTCGCTATTCAGATGCTTTTAGCCTAACAAGACACGATATTAAAAATGATGCTATTGAGTTTGTTACTAAAAAGACAAATGACCCTTTAAGAGTAGAATTAAACAAACACAGCAGAGCAATATTAAAGAAGTACAAAGATGTACCTTTTGAAAAAGGAAAGGCTCTACCTGTTATTTCTAATCAAAAGATGAATGACTACATAAAAGAACTTGGAGAGTTAGCAGAGATTAACGAACCGATTAGAGAAACCTACTATGTAGGCAATGAAAGAATAGATGAAGTAAAACCCAAATACGAACATTTAAGCACTCACGTAGGGCGAAGAACATTTATCTGTACCGCTTTATCATTGGGGATACCTGTACAGGTTGTAATGAAATGGACAGGACATTCAGACTACAAATCAATGAAACCTTATATTGATGTAGCTGATACGATTAAAGCGAATGCAATGACTAAATTTGATATGATATGAGTTTAGATAATCCTCTTTTGAAACACTTAAATGAGTATTTAAAAATACTAAAAGAACTATCAAATTTATTAGATACTGATTCCTTACAACAGAACACATATCAATGTATTCGACAGGAGAGTTATGCTAAAGCATTTAGCGATTTAACAAAACTTGATATTGATGCTCTTTTAATAACAGGACAAGCAGAGAGTTTATCTAAAAAAGTATTTCTGAATATACTAAAGCAGATTGAAGTTATTAATAAGCTTATTGATGATAAAGACGAGTTAATAACTCATTTTGATTTTATTCATTTATATGATAAAGTACTACTTCCTAAAATGTTTGAGAACAAAATCTTAATTGCGCGACAGGATTTAAAAGAAATACAGGAAAAAGAAAAACCTATCTGGGTATCACAATGTGAATTTGATGAAGATAAAAAGTATTGGGAGAAAGAACTTTATAGGGTTTTAGCAGAAAGAGATACCTATACACAGGATAATGTGCATCTAATTCAAAACTATTATCACAAAATACGAGATTACCTTTTAATAGTTAAAGAAGATATTTATGTGTATTACCCTGAAGATAGACTTCGTTTAGAATCTGATTTATTTGAGATCAAAGATGTACTTAAACTTTATAACTCTGCTTTAGAATTAAAATGTTTTAAGGAAGATGATTTAGCATTTGAAGATTTTTATTTAATATTTAATTTAAGAGAGCCTAAAGCTCGATTTGATTCAACGTTTAAATACATAACAAAATTTGCTCAACCACCACTATATGAAATGATGAAGGATATAGAAAAAGATGTTAGAGATAAAGTGATTGACTTCATTGTGTTGAAATTAAAACTAAAGTCTGCATTGACAATTTCGAAACGCTTTTATAAACCTTCAGAAGAAATTTAATTATTGTTTTAATCCTTTTAAGTTCATTAAAGAGTTTTTAAAGTCTTTTATTTTTGATTTCCTCAAAAACAAATAACCAAACGCATATAACTAATTCATTATTAATTATATGCGTTTTGTTTTTTTATCAAATTCCACACATTTCCACAGAAATTTACAGATAGTTTTGAATTGTTCGAACATCACAAAATCGTATAATTTAAAAACTAAAACTATGTATATAAGCGAATTAAAAGAAAAGCCAGTTTGGCAAATGACAGGAGAAGAACTATTACAGTTATTACAAACAGTATCTATAAAGGATTTTAAAGAACTCAATACTTCGCAAGAAACGCAACAATCTACAAAGCGTTATGTTTACGGAATACGTGGTATAGCAGACCTACTTGGGTGCAGTATTACCACTGCTAATAAAATCAAGAAAGAAGGTCATATCAAAAAAGCGATTATCCAAAGAGGTAGAAAAATTATAGTCGATGCTGACTTGGCATTAGAACTATTCGCTAAAAAATAAAAGGGACAACTTGTGCAAATCGTCCCTTAATATCCAATTAAAGTATAACTCAACTCTTATCGTATAAAGATAAGGATTATTAAAACACAAGTAAATATGAGCTTAGATATACCCTATATCCGAGTAGGAACTGCTTACTTTAAAATCATCGAAAAACCTTTGATATCAGGTGATAAAGTTAAAGTAATGGTGCGTTGGACTCGTGAAACGATTGTATCAGATCACGGAAAGTCCTACTTAGAGAACGTCTTAAAATTAGATGGCTTTTGTTGTATTCCAGACCATCTTAACTATCAACCAATCGTAGAAAACTTTTTTAATACCTATAATGAATTAAATATGAAACCAATAGAAGAAGATTTTAACTTAAATGAATTAGAACAATTGATTCCAAACTCACTACACTTTGTAAAGCACATATTCGGAAGTGAACAATACGAATATGGTTTAGACTATCTAAAGCTATTGTATGAGAAGCCAACGCAAACCTTACCAATATTGTGCCTTGTTAGTAAAGAACGTGCAACAGGAAAAAGCTCTTTTATTAAATGGCTTAAAAATATCTTTGGACTCAATATGACTTATATCAAAGGAGATTCTTTTGGTTCTCAATTTAACGCTGATTGGGCAAGTATGTTATTAGTTGCCATAGACGAAGTATTCTTTGATAAGAAAGAGATTACAGAGCGTTTAAAGTACCTTTCTACTACTGACAAAGACAAAGTTGAAGCAAAGGGAAAAGACAGACAGGAAATAGAGTTTTTCGCCAAGTTTATTCTTTGCTCTAACAATGAGGATGATTTCATTCAAATAGACGAAGAAGAAATACGTTTTTGGATTCGAAAGATTAAACCTATTGAATCAGAAGACGTTCACTTTATCAAGAAGCTAACAAGTGAAGTTCCTTATTTTATCAAATACTTACTTCTACGACCTTATTACACCACGCAACAAACCCGAATGTGGTTTACACCTAAACAGATACTTACAGCTTCTCTTTTAAAGCTAATTAGTAAAAACAAAATAGAGATTTCAGTTTTAGAACTTTTAAACCTGTGCTTCGAAAAGGTTGACGAGGATGAAATTTGCGTAGCTCCCAATGATTTACTCTTGTTATTACGCAAGACAAACCCAAAACTAATTATATCTGCTAGTGAAATAAGAAAGATTTTAAAGAAATGGGATTTCGAACCACAAAATAACACAAAATCTTATCAAGGAATAGAGCTTTTATCTCATGGAGAATTTGTTAAAATAGAACGTAGAGGACGTTACTACATCATTAAAAAAGATTTATTCTATAAAATATTTGATGCAATGATGCAAGAATAGATTAAACTGTTGTTTATTAATAAGTTACACTGCATCAAAGTCTGCATCAAACTAAAAACACATCAAGTTTGATGCAAGAGTGATGCAAGAAACAAAATGAGTTTGATGCAGTGATGCAAGAGTGATGCAGAGTATTTTATTGAAATACAATTGATTAACACCTTTCTGCATCATTGCATCAAAAAAAACAGATTTTTAACCCGACTATTTCAAAACGTATGAATTGTGAATCAGCTAAACAAATTAGCCTAACAGACTTACTTAAAAAGTTAGGTCATACCCCAACCAAAATAATGAGAGTTGATTGGTGGTATCTCAGTCCATTTAGAACTGAAAAAACAGCATCATTTAAAGTGAATATTGATAAAAACGTGTTTTATGACCATTCTGCTGGTTTTGGTGGAACAACACTTGATTTTGTGATGAAGTACAATAATTGCGATATTAAATCAGCTTTAGAATTGCTCAAAAACGATTCTTTTTCTTTTCATCAGCCAATTATTGTGAGTTCTAACATTATTCAAGAACCAACATATACAATTCAAGCGATTAAGCCATTAACACATCCAAACTTGATACAATATATCACTGAGCGTAATCTTAGCCTTAAAATGGCTCAAACTTATTGTAAGGAAGTACACTATACTCTAAACAACAAATCATATTACGCTGTTGGTTTTCCCAATACCACCATAAATGGTTTCGAACTAAGAAACGTGTATATAAAAATGTGTCTTGGAAAAAAGGCAGTAACCTACTTTGATAACAAAAGTAAACATATTGTCTTGTTTGAATCTTGGAGTGATTACATCAGCTTTTTAACCCTTTATCCAAATGCAGAAAAGCAATATGATTATTTGATTCTTAATTCCGTATCAATGTTGAATAATACAATAATTAAAACACCAAATAATTATTTGTACAAATGTACAAATGGGGAATTGTATAAATGTATCAATGTACAAATGGATAAAAGTATCAATAATACTTTGTACAAAGAATTAAAGTATGAAAGTATTATTTGTTGTTTCGACAATGATAAAGCTGGAGAAAGTGCCTTTCAAAAAGTAGCTCAGACCTATACAAACGTTGTTGATGGACGAAAACTGTACGAGAATCACAAAGATTTGAATGATTATTTACTAACTATTAACCGCAATGATTTGACGTAAGAATTATCGAGATGTGTCTTTGTCCTTACAAATTGGAAATTTGACAGCCAAAGACCACTCGTTTTTCTCCCGAAGGTCGCAAAATGGGTAAGACGATGAAAAAAACAAAGAAGATAGAATTTAGAGTTACTCTTACAGAAGCTCTAATCATAAAAAACAAAGCAGAAAAAGTAGGTTGTAGCGTTTCGGAGTACATTCGAAACACCGCACTCAACTATTCTTTAGCCTATAAATTAACTCCTGACGAAGTAGAAGTTTACAAGCTACTAAATAAATACGCAGATAATTTTAGAAGAATAGGCAATCTTTTTAAGATAGGCGATGTTACAGGAGTTAAAGAAAATACCATTGAAACAGCAAGACTAATTCGAGAACATTTAAAAAAATTAAAATGATAGGTATGGCAAAGTCTTGTGTTGGAGGTACAGCTCTGTTTAACTATGTAATCAATCCGAATAAAGGATATGAACTATTGAGAAACAATCTTTCGGGGGATACTCCGAAAGATATGTTTCAAACCATGCAGATATTACAAAATCAAAATAGCAGATGTAAAAACAACACCATATCAGCTGTTATATCTCCAACAATTGCAGATAGTAAAAAGATGATTGATAGAGATTTAAGGGCATTGGCAGTTGAATTTTTACTTGGTTTACAAATCGATCCCACCAAAGCTCAATACATTGCTTTTGTTCATACAGAAAAAGAGCACAAGCATATTCACATCATCGCCAATCGCATAGATGAAAACGGAAAGGCATTAAAAGATAATTACATTGGGTTTGAAGCTCAAAGAATAGCTCACGAAATAGCTCTTAAATACGGATGGACTTCTATAAGACAAGAAAATGAGAACAAGAAGCAAAGAGCCAACAACACAAACTTAATAGCTAAAAATGCTATTAAAACAGCTCACAGGGAAGTTTTAAGACAGAAGCCGAAAGATTTACAACAGTACACTTACTTAATGTTGGAAAAAGAGATTGAGCTTAAACCTACGATTAATAATCAGGGAAATATTCAAGGGTATCGCTTTATTCATTTACCAACAGGAACAAACTTAAAAGCAAGTGAAATTGACCGAAATATGAAGTTGAATGACTTATTTAAAAATACAACAAGTACGGAGCCTAAGGATGAAGTACACAAACTATTAACTAATCAAGAATCATCTGAACCACAAATGCAAAATTGGAAAACAGATACATCAGTGTTATTTAGTTTGTTATCTGCTTTACAGTTTGGCGGTAACGATGAAGACGATGAACAGAAAAAACGCAAACGAAGAACATTAAAAAGATAAACAATGGCAAAGAATCAACCTAAACTCACGGAGATGACTGAAATATTACTTCAGCAAGTCATACATTTAGAACAAACGATAAAGCAAAGTGAAAAAAAACATTTAGATACAATCAAAGAATTGAGTAATATCAAAGTAACTGTAAATGTTGCTGAACTCCGACAGATAGAAAAAGAACAACGACAACGTTTACAGAACGGCTTTGAAGAGTTTTATCGAGAGATATCAAAAAACAATGAAGAGCTTTTAAAAGTTTATAAAGCAGTTAGCTCTAAAAGACTATTATACTTGATAGGAATGAATGTCGTTCTTTTTTTAATAACGGGCTTTTCAATGTTCATAGCATCTAAGAATACTATTGAGAAATCGGAGTATGAGCGTTTAGAAAAAGAAAAGGGGCAATTAATAAATCAATTAGAAAATGTAAATCAGTTTTTTATCAAAAATCCAAGGACAGCTAAATCTTTCAAAGAGTGGAGTCAAAAGCAATAATTGAAAAGTGTTTATCAAAGTTATTTCCGTAAAATTTTTAGAGCTTTGAAGGCTCAAAATTTTATGGAATAACTTTGTTGGAATAGGTTCACAATATTTTAAAAGATTTACTAACGTTCCGCGGCTATGCGCCGGGCGGGGCTTTTACCCGGAATTGTTCTTTTGAAAACGCTCATTTCTCGCATCCGTAATCTATCAACCGAAGAACGTTTTCCCGCCTGGCGCATAGCCGTTGTTGAACTAAACCTTCGGTAGCTTTTCTACTAGAAACCATATATTTAGGGTATTAAAAATTCAAAATTATGGTAACTAAAAAAAATCTCCGGAGGAATTAAGAGCGAACAAATATTTGAATCGCGCTTGTAGTGAAATTAATGGTTTCTCTGAACTTCTGCAACGTTTCGAACGAAATATTTCCATTTTAGGTAGAAGTAAACGCACTTTTGATAATTATTCCCGCCATGTGGCTGCAATGGCACTTCATTTTGGCTGTTTACCTACCGAATTAGATCCCGAACAAGTTAAAGACTATCTTTTTGAACTACAACAACGGTCGAATTCTCCTTCTCAATCGTATTTTAAACACACGGTTTACGGACTAAGGTTTCTATTAAAAACCGAAAATCTTCCGTACGATTATCTTCATTTACCTTCCATTCCTAAAGAAAAAAAACTTCCCGTAATTCTTAGTCGAGATGAGATTTGGAAATTGCTTCAACATGCCGATTTACTTAAACATCGCATTTTAATTGGTTTGATTTACAGTTGTGGACTTCGTTGTATGGAAGTGAGAAACATCGAATTAAAGCATTTAGATTTTGATCGGAAACTCCTTCATATCGTTCAAAGTAAAGGGAAGAAGGATCGTTATGTTCCGCTTTCTGATCATATCATTCGAGGGATTAAAAAATATATTTCAGTCGAACATCCCACCACATTTTTATTTACGGGTAATACCAAAGATACCAAAGGATTTGATTCTCGATACAGCCAACGCGGGGTTCAATGGGCGATTCAATCGGTTTGTAAAAAAGCAGGCATTTTAAAAGATGTGCATACACACACGCTGCGCCACAGCTATGCGACCCATTTATTGGAAGATGGTGTAAATATTCTGCAAGTTCAGAAATTGATGGGGCATGAACGCATCGAAACTACGATGGAATATTTACATGTTTGTCAGCTCGAAAACCAAAAAATATACAGTCCAATTGATACCGTTTTTGCGCTATGCAGCCGCAATGGGAAGTAGCTGATGTGCTGAGAAAAGTTGATTTATCCCATCAAAACTTCACGGTTCATCAGGAGAAAACACTCCGAGCACTGACTTTATGCCGAACTGCTGCTTTGGGCGGACATGTAGATGCGTGTGATACCTGTGGAAACATCAACATCAGTTACAACAGTTGTCGCAACAGGCATTGCCCGAAATGCCAAGGTCATAAACGAGAAGAATGGATTCAGGCGCGCGAACATGATTTATTGCCCTGTTCGTATTATCATGTGGTTTTTACTATTCCAGATTCGCTTAATGGTTTGGCGATTCATCAACCACAATTGATTTATAAAATCTTGTTTGATTCGGTTTGGGCAACGCTTTCTCAATTTGGTAAAACCGACGGTTTGCAATTGGGTATGATTGCTGTTTTACATACTTGGGGACAAAATTTGAGTTTGCATCCGCATCTACATTGTATTGTTCCAGGTGGAGGAATTGATGCAAATGGTAAGTGGAAACGAAAGATAAAAACCGATAAATACTTGTTTGCAGTAAAAGCCTTGAGTAAGGTTTTTCGTGCCAAATATGTAGCCTTGTTGCGCAAAGAAAAATTGGCAGATGCTCAAGTCTTGCAAAGTTTGTTTGAAAAGGATTGGGTGGTTTATGCCAAGCGCCCTTTTGGTGGTCCCAAACAAGTCATTGAATATTTAGGGAGATATACGCACAAGGTGGCTATTAGCAACCATCGGATTAAAAACGTAACTCATCAAGAGGTTACCATTCATTACAAAGATTATAAAGACCACAGTAAAACCAAGCAATTAACATTAAAAAACGAAGAATTTGCCCGCCGCTTTAGTTTACATATTCTGCCTAAACGCTTTGTTCGAATTAGGCATTACGGTATTTTAAGTAGCAGTTGGAAACGGGGTAAATTGCAACAATTACAAGAAGATTTAAATATCATTCGACCGATAGTTGAACCTAAAACACAACATCGAAAATGTTATTGTTGCAAAGTTGGTAATTTGGTTACGTTACATGTTTTTGGGCAAAGAGGTCCGCCAAAAGCATATCTTATCGAAAACACAATTGCTTCTGTGAATTAGGTTTTACGGGTTAGGGAACTTGTGTTTAATTGTTCCAAAAAACACCAAAAAACAATTGAAACAGCACAACTTTAACCATAAAAAAAGCAGTAATCCTAAAATTACTGCTGGTATATCTTAAAGTCATACTTCGAAAACTCCATAATACGTATTAAGCTTCCTACGGTTCCGTTCAACGGGCTTTCATCTCGTGCCCTCCGGGCAAGACGAAAGCTTAGTTATTAGCTGTAGCCTTATTATTCTTCAATTTTATTTTTTGATTTAGAGATTATTTCTTTGAATTTTTTCAACATGTCATTGCTCAACACAACAAACATAACATGCTCAGGTTGAGTAATTAGAATTACCTTATAATCCTTGTTTTGTTGCTCTATAGATTTATTTAAGATATTTCTAAAAGAGTTAAGATATGTGTACATCACTTGACCAATATTATCTCTGGTAACTTGTCCAGAAAAAATAACATACTCAACGTCATTTACTGTAATTCTATGATGTATTTTTTCCTTACTATTCTCATCAAATATTTCATCTTTCCAATCTAATTTTAAATTGTTTTTCTCAAAAACTACTTTTGCTGATTTTAAGTAGTCAACAAATTCGCCTCTAAACAAACTACTTGCCCAAACTTCAAATGCTCTAAAATCAGAAGTTGAAGAACTATTTTTATATTCTTCTTGCTTATAAACATCCGAAATGTAATAATCATTTGGAAAAGTAACCCATCCTTTTCCTATATATTGATTTGAATCATCATTATAATCAAAGTCTATTTTCTGTTTTAAAAATGCTTTTTTGTTGTCATCATCAATTAAATTAAAATATCCTATTTTTTCTAATTGTTCAGAAATTTTGGTGTCTTGTGAGAAACCAAAATTTGACAATAAACTAAAAAGTCCCATAAATAGTAATTTGTATTTTATTCTAAATGTCATTTTTGAAAAGGTTACAGCTAACGTTTGGCAAATTGGCGATGGAGCCGACTTTTAGCACAAATGTTGAATAGAATTACTAATCTTCAACATTGCACAAAAGTTCAATAGAAGTACTTCACCGGCTCTATTGCCAATTTGTTTGTTATGTGCCGTTTTATTCCATTTTATACATTTAACAATTGCTGAAACGTAAAGTCGGGTTTAAACATTTCAATTTCGTTTTGAGTTGATTCTTCTTGTGCTTCTTTGCCATAGATAAACATTTGCTGTTCATAATTTTTAACAGCCTCTTCAATGCTATTAAATTTTCCATCGGCTAGATTATCAGACAATATCAAGGCATCCACCAACCCACTATTTACTCCCTGCCCTGCAAAAGGCGGCATCAAATGTGCGGCATCCCCAATCATTGTTATGGGTAATGGGCGCTTGCTTTTCCAAGGCTTTTCTAAAGGAAATATCCGTGTAGCCAATCCTACAAATGACAACGTCGTATGAATCAATTCTTTGTAGCGTTCGTCCCAATCGGAAAATTCTTTCAGAAGAAAATCAACGACACTATTTCTGTTTTGAAAATCTACCTGCGTTTGGTTTTTCCATTCATCAGGTGTTTTAAAACTTATTCCAAAATGCAATGCACCATTATTATTGGGGTTAGCAAATAATAAATTACCTTGGTGAGATGCCATTAGCCGGTTTCCATTGCATAGCTGAAAAAATCCAGGACAGTTTATCTCTGGTTGATGAATATCGGCTTGTATATTGAAAGTACCTGTTTCTTCAACTTCCGTGTCGGTAACAAATTTTCTTACCTTGGACATCCCGCCATTGGCAAGAATAACCAAATCTGCTGTTTCACTCGGTTTATTCTCAAAAGTTAGTGTCCACTTCTTCTTACCAGGTTCAAGCATAACAAGTTTTCTATCCCAAATAACCGTGTCGTTTTCTAAACTATTCAACAAGATAGCCCTTAAGTCATTTCTGTTTATTTCAGGATTGTCAAATCGATTTTCGGGCTTTACATTTTTTGTGGATAAAATATTGCCTTTTTCATCAGCAATATTTACACCCATTGGTAAGGCTAAGTCATAATAAGTTTGTAACAATCCCGCTTTTTTCATTGCTTCCTGACCTGAACCTTTGTGTAGGTCAAGGGTTCCACCAAAAATTCTTGCCTCTCGGTCGTTGTCTCTTTCGTAAACTGAAACGTCTATGCCGTTTTGCTGTAATAATTTTGCCATAGTCAGTCCAACGGGTCCACCACCAATTATTGCAACGTTCTTATCACTAAGTAAATTCATTTGTTTGTCTGTATCTATTCGCATTGTCATTCAAAAATGGCACATAACATTGTTATTTCACGAAATAAAACACGGTGTAGTTTCGTAAAATAACACCTATATGCGCATTTCGTAAAATCTGTTGCTAATATAATTACTTTTTTGTAAATTAGATACTTAGTAAGTTATTTTTTGTGGATAGCGAAACAAAATAGGTTAAATTAGATTTATTTAAGTATGGATAGCGAAACAATATTAAAAACCTTACACGACCGATTGCAAGTGCAACGCTATGCCAATAATACCATAAAATCGTATTGTGGTTATGCACAAATATTCTTAGAGTATATGAATAAATATCGTACGCTCAACGAAATACCTATTGCTGAAATAGAGGGTTTTATTAATGAAAAAGTATTTCAAGACAATATTAGTGCATCTTATCAACGCTCTTTAGTTGGGGCAATTAAGAAGATTTATGAGTTGGTCAATAATCAATCGATAGAGTTAAATTATTTATATCCTAAACGAAAATCAACCCAACTGCCTACTTTCTTTTCTCAAGAAGAAGTGAGAAAAATATTAAATGCTACAGAAAATTTAAAGCATAAAGCAATTCTTACCACTATTTACAGTTGTGGATTACGCTTAAGTGAGTTAATAAATCTTAAACTAACCGATGTAAAATCCGACAGTAATTTACTATTAATACAACAAAGCAAAGGGAATAAAGATAGGTTAGTATCTTTACCTGATAAGTTATTAAGTTTGTTGCGAGAATATTATATTGAATATAAACCCAAAATATTTTTATTTGAAGGAACTAATGATGAGCAATACAGCGAAAGAAGTGTTCAGTTAGTTTTGAAAAAGTCAATGAAAAAAGCCAATATTGCAACAAAAGGCAGTGTGCATACTTTGCGTCATTCATACGCCACACATTTAATAAAAAGCGGAATTGACATTCGGGTTGTACAAGAATTATTAGGGCATAGTGATATTAGAACAACCATGATTTACACTCATATTACAGATGTAGATAAGAAATCGACACCAAGTCCATTAGATTTTTTATAACCTAAATAAAAAACCCAACTTTACATTTTTGGGTGTAAAATTGGGTGTTTATCTTTTAACTGATTAATTACCAGTGTTTATTGCGGAGAAAGAGGGATTCGAACCCCCGGACCTGTTACAGTCAACAGTTTTCAAGACTGCCGCATTCGACCACTCTGCCATTTCTCCAGTCGAACGTTTTGTTCTGTAATGCGAGTGCAAATATAGTGCATTTAGTAGGGTTTGCAAATGTTTTTAAATATTTTTTTGTTGTCTTTTTTCAATTGCTTGATTATAATTGTGTTGTGATGTGAACTTTTTTTGAAAAAATAGGGGAGAGTGGACTTAGCTTTACAAGGAGGGTCGTAATTAAGCTAAGTTCTCATTAAAGAAGAACTTGCAAAAAGAGAGTTTTTTTCTTTTAGAGTTGAAAATAGTCTTTATTTTAAACTGAGAAAGTAGTACGAGGAAGGGAGAAAGAATAATTGAAGTGTTGTAAATAAAGATTAGCAAGCATATTGTTAGGTTGCTTATCTGGTAAAAATTTCGTATCTTATTTAGGAAGCAGTTAAGGCTTTTTAGAGTAGCATAGTAGCTATGAATAAATAGAAGAAAAACGATATAGTTTTTTTTAATCTTGTATTTACTTGCTGTAACTAACTGTTTGATAGGGTGCTGAAAACTTCAATTAGACTATGTGAGTTTTATTGTACAAGTGCTGATATTATAAGCCATAGCAGATAATTTAGTTGTCTAAAAAAGGCAATGATCCCACTGAAAAGGGAGGAATGTTAAGAATATCAAATTAAATGCTGTGTAAAAAATCAAAAAAAGGGAATGCTAATGTGTTTAATCTTGTTATTCTATAGGAAAAACAGTATATTTGCACTTTATTTTTTAAACATATTATGATAAAAATTACATTACCAGACGGTTCAGTGAAAGAGTTTGCCTCGGGTATTACTCCTTTCGATGTTGCAAAAAGTATAAGTGAAGGATTAGCAAGAAATATCATTTCTGCAAGCTTCAATGGTACCACCATCGAAACCACGACCCCATTGACGACCGATGGTAGTTTAGTTTTATACTCATGGAATGATGATGAAGGAAAAAAGGCTTTCTGGCACTCAACTTCTCACGTAATGGCGCAAGCTTTATTGGAGTTATTCCCTGGAATCAAATTGACAATAGGACCTGCAATTGCTAATGGTTTCTATTACGATGTTGATTTTATGGATCACAAAGTATCAGATGCTGATTTTAAGAATATTGAAGCAAAAGTTATCGAAATAGCTCGTGGTAAACACGAATTTACAATGAGATCTTCTACGAAAGCAGAAGCATTGGAATACTATAAAAAAGATAACAACCCATATAAAGTAGAATTGATTGAGAACTTAGAAGATGGTACTATTACTTTCTGTGATCACGACAATTTTACTGACTTATGTCGTGGTGGACATATTCCTAATACAGGAATTATCAAAGCTTTCAAAGTGCTTTCTATTGCAGGGGCTTACTGGAGAGGGGATGAGAAAAATAAACAGTTAACTCGTGTTTATGGTATTTCTTTCCCTAAACAAAAAGACCTTACTGAGTATTTAGAAATGCTTGAAGAGGCTAAAAAACGTGATCATAGAAAATTAGGTAAAGAATTAGAATTGTTTACTTTTTCACAAAGAGTAGGTCAAGGGTTGCCGTTATGGTTACCTAAAGGAGCTGCTTTGAGAGACCGTTTAGAGTACTTCTTGAGAAAAGCACAGAAAAAAGCAGGATATGAGCAAGTGGTTACACCGCATATCGGACAAAAAGAGTTGTATGTAACTTCTGGTCACTACGCTAAGTATGGAGCAGATAGTTTCCAACCAATCCACACTCCTGTGGAAGGAGAAGAGTTCTTGTTAAAACCAATGAACTGTCCTCACCACTGTGAGATTTATAATTCTAAACCATGGTCTTATAAAGACTTACCAAAACGTTTTGCTGAGTTCGGTACTGTTTACCGTTATGAGCAATCGGGTGAGTTACACGGATTAACTCGTGTTCGTGGGTTTACTCAAGATGATGCACACATTTTCTGTATGCCGGAACAATTAGACGAAGAGTTTAAAAAAGTAATTGACTTGGTATTGTATGTTTTTGGTTCTTTAGGATTCGAAAACTTTACAGCACAAGTATCAGTTAGAGATTTAAGCAACCCTGAGAAATATATCGGTTCTGTTGAAAATTGGGAGAAAGCTGAACAAGCAATTATCAACGCTGCGAAAGATAAAGGTCTTAATTATGTTGTAGAAACAGGAGAAGCTGCTTTCTACGGTCCTAAATTAGACTTTATGGTAAAAGATGCTTTAGGTAGAAGCTGGCAATTAGGAACTATCCAAGTTGACTATAACTTACCTGAACGTTTTGATTTGAATTATAAAGGTTCTGATAATGAATTACACCGTCCGGTTATGATTCACAGAGCTCCTTTCGGGTCTATGGAACGTTTTATAGCGATTTTATTAGAGCATACAGGTGGTAATTTCCCACTTTGGTTAATGCCAGAGCAAGCTATTATACTGTCTTTGAGTGAGAAGTATGAAAAATATGCGAAAAAAGTTTTAGATTTGCTGGAAAATAGCGAAATTCGCGCGCTGGTAGATAACCGAAATGAAACAATCGGTAAAAAGATTAGAGAAGCTGAAGTACAAAAATTCCCTTACATGTTAATTGTAGGAGAGGATGAAGAGAAAAACGGAACGATTTCTGTTAGAAAACACGGAGACTCTGGTAAATCTAATCAAACAATGAAAATAGAAGAATTTATCAATCTTGTACAAGAGGAAGTAAAAGGTTCTATGAAACAATTTGGAGAATAAAAATTGTATAACGCTTGATGAACAAGCACCAAAAATTTTATAGCCATAGCAGTAAGACAAAACAGAGGAAGAAATCCTCGCGAAGAAAAGAAAGATGCGCATAGAATTAACAATGCCATCCGCGTTCCTGAAGTTCGTCTTGTAGGAGACAACGTCGAAACAGGTATTTATAAGCTCGCAGAAGCAATGCGCTTTGCAGAAGAGCAAGAATTGGATTTGGTAGAAATTTCGCCAAACGCAGAACCACCTGTTTGTAAAGTGATCGATTACAAAAAATTCCTTTACGAACAGAAGAAGCGTGAAAAAATGCTAAAGGCTAAATCGACGCAAATCACAGTAAAAGAGATCCGTTTCGGTCCTCAAACAGATGAGCACGATTACGAATTCAAAAAGAAAAATGCTGAGAAATTCCTTAAGGAAGGTTCTAAGTTAAAAGCATTCGTTTTCTTTAAAGGACGTTCGATCATTTATAAAGATCAAGGACAGATTTTATTACTTAGACTTGCGCAAGATTTAGAGGAATTTGGTAAAGTTGAAAGTATGCCTGTCTTAGAAGGTAAGCGTATGACTATGTTCATCGCACCTAAAAAGAAAAAATAATACTCCTATTTACGTAGGATTTGAAAGATACTTAAGTAAGATAATCATTAATACCTAGGAAATAATGCCTAAAATGAAAACTAAATCTAGTGCTAAGAAACGTTTTAAACTAACTGGCTCTGGTAAAATCAAAAGAAAACACGCTTTTAAAAGTCACATTTTGACTAAAAAATCTAAAAAGCGTAAATTAGCTTTAACTCACTCTGGATTAGTGTCTAAAGCTGATACACACAGTATCAAAGATCAATTAAGATTAATCTAATCTTAGTTTTTCCGGTTAAATCAATTTAATAACCCTGGAGTGGGGCAAAAGAAATTTTAGAAGTGTTTGAAACATAACCGCCCACTACAAAAAATACATTTTTAGAAATGGCAAGATCAGTAAACTCAGTAGCTTCAAGAGCAAGAAGAAAAAGAATTTTGAAGCAAGCCAAAGGATTCTTTGGAAGACGTAAAAACGTTTGGACAGTAGCTAAAAACGCGGTAGAAAAAGCAATGGTATATGCTTACCGTGATAGAAAACAAAAGAAAAGAAACTTCCGTTCTTTATGGATTATGCGTATCAACGCTGGTGCAAGATTACACGGAATGAGCTATTCTGTTTTTATGGGTAAATTAAAAGCTAGCAACATCGAATTGAACCGTAAAGTTCTTGCAGATTTAGCTATGAATCACCCTGAAGCTTTCGCAGCTATCGTTAATCAAGTAAAATAATAAACGTTTGTCAAATCTGATTTATCTTACTTAATATATAGAAAAGCCTTACTTTAATTAGTAAGGCTTTTTTGTTTTTATTACTTTCATTTTGGTATCTTGTGGCTTTAATTTAAGTTATATGGAGCTAATTAATGTGGAGTTTAAGGCTCGTGTAAATAATTATGAGGCAGTTAAGTGTAAATTGGATAGTTTGCCTATTTACTGTGAGGGAGATGTGAAACAGGTAGATACGTATTATAATGTTCCGAAAGGGCGTGTGAAATTACGTGAGTATGACTCTTATAGTTCGTTGATCTATTATAATAGAGAGAATACGGCTGGTGTAAAACAATCGGATGTGTTGTATTACAAGCACGAGAGTAATCCTGCTTTGGGTGCTATTTTAGCGTTGCAATTTGGTATTAAAGTTAAGGTGGCTAAGGTCCGTCGGAAGTATGTAAAGGATAATGTAAGTATTCATTTGGATAGAGTAGAAGGCTTAGGATGCTTTGTAGAAGTTGAAGCTTGTAACAGTGGAGTGGATTTAACTTTAGAGGAGTTGCGTATGCAATGCGATGAGTTTTTTAATTTATTGCAGTTGCGAAAGGAAGATTTGATTGATGTGTCTTATAGTGATTTATTGTTAAGACAAGTGATATAAAAAAAGCCCTATACAATTTTGTATAGGGCTTTTTATGTGTTATAAAGACAGCTTAGTTTTGAGCTGTTCTGTGAATTACTTCAAATAGGGTGCCATCGTCACATTTAAGCGTTTTAGATGGATATTTTAATAATAAAGCATAATCGTGAGTAACCATTATGATTGTACGTCCTGCTTCGTTAATTTTAAGTAATAGGTCCATTACATCAGAACTTGTCTGTGGGTCTAAGTTACCAGTAGGCTCATCTGCTAAAATTAAGTCTGGGTCGTTTAGTAAGGCACGAGCAATAGCTATACGCTGTTGTTCTCCACCAGATAATTGGTGTGGCATTTTTTGAATATGTGCTAACATACCAACGCTATCAAGTACTTCTTCTATTTTGCGGTTCATCGCCTCTTTTTCTGTCCAACCTGTCGCTTGTAAAGCAAAGTACAAGTTACCATAAACAGTGCGGTCTGGCAATAATTTGAAATCTTGGAATACAATACCTAATGATCTTCTTAAATAAGGAATATCTTTTTCTTTTAAAGCTTTCAAATCATAGTCCACAATAGAACCTTCGCCTATCGTTAAAGGAATATCTGCGTAAAGTGTTTTCATAAAACTACTTTTACCAGCACCTGTTTTACCAATGATGTATATAAATTCTCCTTTTTTAACTTCTAAGTTTACGTTAGAAAGCACCTTGTGTTTGTTTTGGAAAATATCTACTCCTTGTAAGGATAAAACTGTTCGAGACATAATGAATGATTATTTTGGTGTAAAAATAGTAAGATATCTATTATAAATGATATATTAAAGCTAAAAAGTGCAAAGTTGAGAGTGAAATGGTCTTTTTTTGTCGGCCTTGCTTATCTGAAATAAAAAAAGGGAGGCTTATATAGCATCCCTTGTAGTAACTAACCAACTTAACCAAACTTATTTATTCTATAATTTCTCCCTTTTTGAATTATTACATTGCAAACATACTTAATGCATTTGTGAGTAATATTACATTAAGGTTATCAATTCAATTCTAATGTTACTAAATCATTAAGAAGTAGTTTTATATAGGATGTAGTTGTAACGGTATGTTAAATAAATTTATTTTATTTAATTATGTCTATGCTGAGAAAAGTTTGTTTAGTAATTTTGTGCTAAATCTTTATATAAAATGAATTTAATTAAACAAGTGGCGGTGATTGTAGGATCACTCGCGTTTGGAGAGTTGGTAGTTTACCTTACTAATGTAAAATTACCTTCAAGTATAATAGGGTTAGTTTTCTTGTGGACCTTATTAAAAATTGGTTGGATTAAAGTTGAATCTATTGGAGGAATAACGGATTTTTTAATAAAGAATATGGGGATTTTCTTTGTTCCGCCCTGTGTAGCGATGCTGAATTACTTTGGAATTTTAAGTAAGTCTATCGTTCCTATTGTTGTTGCAACGCTTGTTAGTACAGCATTAGTCATTTTTGTCACTGGATTAACTCACCAATTATTACGAAAAAAATAATGGAATTTTTAGCAAACCCAACGTTTTTACTTTTCTTGACGTTAGCAATTTATTCTGTAGGAATCTACTTGACTTCAAAAAAGAAATGGGTTATTTTCAATCCGATCATCTTATCTACAGGGGTACTGATTAGCTACCTTTTAATTTTAAAAATACCTTACGATAATTATCACGTAGCAGGACAGTATATCGACTTTTTTCTAAAGCCTTCTATTGTTGCTCTTGCTGTGCCACTTTATGTGCAATGGGATAAAATCAAAAAGCAATTAGTGCCTATTTTGTTTAGTCAATTAGCTGGATGTATAGTAGGGGTAGTTTCGGTTGTACTTCTTGCGAAATGGACTGGAGCTGACAAGGAGATTATCTTGTCGTTAGCACCTAAATCTGTAAGTACACCTATCGCTTTAGAAATTTCAAAAGCTGTAAACGGTATTCCTTCTGTTACTGCAGCTGCAGTTATGATAGCTGGAATATTTGGTAGTATGATTGGTTTTAAATTTTTAAACTTATCGCGAATAAGTAATCCAATGTCACAGGGAATCGCAATGGGTACTTCTTCTCACGCGATGGGAACTATGAAAGCAATGGAAATTAGTAATAAGTACGGAGCCTTTGCAAGTGTTGGTATGATTTTCAATGGAATACTAACAGCAGTGTTAGCGCCTATTATCTTAGGGTTGATTGCACCGTATTTATAAAGTCTGCAGATAATTTTTAACGGCATTTTAGACAATATATTGCCAAAATATAAGTTTTAAAGAGTATAAAATGATATATTTGGCAATATATAAATCTGAAAAAAAATGCGCAAAAATAATAGATTAGCTTATTTAACTCTCGCGCTTGGGAGTATAACTGCAAGTGCACAGCAATCAGCTATTTATGTAGATGAATTAGCTGATTTTAGACACGCTGTGGCTCTGTATGATGAGGAACAGTATTTAGCTGCTCAATTATTATTTTCTAAAGTGAAAAACAATCCTACTGCTCATAATAAGGAAGTGGAAGCTGATTGTGTTTATTATATCGCAAACTGTGCAATTCGCTTAGATCAAGATGGTGCGGAGGATAAGATTGACGAGTTTGTTAAAAACTACCCTACGAGTTCTAAACAGAACCAAGCGTATGTAGAAGTTACGGATTACTATTTCTCAAAAGGTAATTTCGCTAAATCGCTTCACTATGCATCTAAAGTAAAAGAAAATGCTATTGCTAACGAGAAAGTGTTAGACCGTTTCAACTTTGAAAAAGGATATAGTTATTTCTATGCTAAAAATAAAAAAGAAGCAGAAAAATATTTAAAACGCGTTAGTCCAAATGGGGTATGGGGTGAACAAGCTACATATTACCTTGGATACATCGCATATGACTCTGATAAGTTTGACGATGCTAAAAAGCTTTTTGATAAAGTAGAAACTAAATCTACTTACAAAGAGAAAATGGGGTATTATCAAGCGGATATGAGTTTTAAAACGGGTAATTTCCAAGAGGCGATTGCTAAAGGAAATGCTCAAATGAAAGTGGCTACACCTGAGGAGCAATCTGAATTGTCTAAAATTGTTGGAGAGAGTTATTTTAACTTGAAACAATATGACAAAGCATTGCCTTATTTGTTGAAATATAAAGGGAAGAATGGTAAGTGGAGTAATACTGACTTCTACCAGTTGGGATATGCTTATTACAAGTCTAAAGATTATCCTAATGCAATTGAACAATTCAATAAAATTATTGGAGGTGATAATGCTATTGCTCAAAATGCTTACTACCACTTGGGTGAAAGTTATTTGAATACACATAAGAAAACTCAAGCGCTTAACGCGTTTAAGAATGCTTCTGAAATGCGCTTTGATGCGGGAATTCAAGAGGATGCTTTCTTAAATTATGCGAAGTTGAGTTATGATATTGGTAATGCGTATGTGAGTACTCCTGAAGTATTGAATGCGTATATTACTAAATACCCTTCTTCTCCATACAAAGGGGAAATGGAATCGTTGTTAATCGATTCGTATGTTACTTCTAAAAACTACAAAGAGGCGTTGGCTTTATTAGAGAAAAATCGCTCTAAGGCTAATGGGGAAGTTTACCAACAGGTTGCTTTCTTACGCGGATTGGAATTGTTTAGTGATGGACAATACAATGAGGCGTTGAACTTATTTGATAAGTCGTTGGCTGAGAAGCAAAATTTAAAATATACTGCTAAGGCACAATATTGGAAAGGTGAAACATTGTTTTACTTGAACAAGTTTGCTGAATCTATCAATGTGTTTAAAGCATTTGGAGAGAATCCAGCTGCTAAAGGATTGAGCGAGCGCGAGAATTTGAATTACAATTTAGCGTATTCTTATTTTAAAATGAAGGATTATGCTAATGCGGCTACGTACTTTAAACAATATGTGGATGGGAATCCTAAAAACGAGGCGAGAAGCATTGATGCTAACTTACGTTTAGGGGATTGTAGTTTTGTATTGGGTAAATACTGGCCTGCAATGGAGGCGTACAACAAAGTTATTGAAGCGAATAAAGTGGATGTAGAGTATGCGCGTTTCCAAAAAGCATTGAGCTATGGTTTTGTAGATCGTCATGCAAGAAAAATTGAAGACTTAACGCAGTTTGTGAAGGATTATCCTACATCTAACTTAGCAGATGATGCGCAGTATGAAATTGGGGTAAGCCACGATGTGATGAATGAGTCTACTAAGGCTGTGGCTGCTTTTGATAAGTTGTTAAAAGATTATCCTACGTCAAGTTTTAAAGCGAGAGCTATTTTACGTCAAGGGTTGATTAATTACAATGCAAATAAGTCTGATGCGGCATTAGCTAAGTTTAAACAAGTGGTGAAAGAATCTCCTAATTCTCCAGAGGCATTAGAGGCTGTGCAAAATGCGCGTTTAATCTATGTTGATAATGGTAAGGTAGATGAATATGCTGCTTGGGTAAAAGGACTTTCTTTTGTGAAGGTAACGGATGCAGAGTTAGATAAAGATACGTATGAGTCTGCTGAGAAACAATATGTTCAAAACAACACACAGCAAGCGATTGCTGGATATGAGAAGTATTTAAAAAGCTTCCCTTCTGGACAAAAAGCATTGCAAGCACATTTCTACTTAGGTCAAATGTACTTTGCAGAGAATAATATGGATAAAGCAACAGCTAATTATGAAGCTGTAGTGAATAGTGAGAAGAGTGAATACTCTGAGATTTCACTTGCGAGATTAGCTGAAATTTACTTGAAAAATAAAAACGTAAGTAAGGCAACAACTGCTTTAAAACGTTTAGATAGTGAGGCTGTGCAAGAACAGAATGTTGTGTTTGCAAAGTCTAACTTAATGAAGTTATCGTATGAGCAAAACCAGTACAACGATGCGTTGCGTTATGCAGAGGCTGTATTGAAAATGCCAAAAACCGATAATAAAGTGAAGAGTGATGCACAGGTGATTATTGCAAGAACTGCGTTTGCTACAAAAGATGATGCAAAAGCGAAAAAAGCGTACCAAGAAGTGTTGAAATTAGCAAAAGGAGAGTTAGCTGCTGAGGCATTGTACTTTGATGCTTATTACAAAAATAAAGAAGGTAAGTTTGACGCGTCTAACGAGAGCGTACAGAAGTTAGCAAAAGATTACTCTGGGTATAAGTACTACGG
The DNA here is from genome assembly GCF_038039755.1 of Myroides sp. C1519. Classification (NCBI taxonomy): domain Bacteria; kingdom Pseudomonadati; phylum Bacteroidota; class Flavobacteriia; order Flavobacteriales; family Flavobacteriaceae; genus Myroides; species Myroides sp. C1519. The sequence continues at coordinate 15,977 of NZ_JBBPHM010000006.1, read as the reverse complement.
GGCAAAAGGATTGGTGTTAATGGCTAAGAACTTTTATCAGTTGAAAGATAGTTACCAAGCAACTTACATTTTAGAAAGTGTAACAAATAATTTTGGTGAGTTTACAGATGTTGTAAATGAAGCAAAACAAGAGCTTGCTAAGATTAAAGGGGAAGAGGCAAAGAGAAACTCATCTATTGCTCAATAATGCATAACTAAGAACAAGATAACAATGAATAATAATAAGATATATACGATTTTTTCTGCTGTTACGCTTTTAGGAGGTACAGCATTTGCGCAAGAAAAAACAAATGATACTAATAAATTAGGTACGGAAGTTGTAAACGTGGTTCGCGCGTATGATGCTACTATTTCTGATGCTTTTAAAGTTAGAGCGTTGCCTAATACAGATGAGGATGCTACAACTAAGAAAAAGGATGTGGTATATACGATCAGTTCATTTCCTGTTGCTTCAACGTTTGTACCTGAGAAAGGTAAAGCGGCTGAAGTGGAAAAGTCTGAACGTTTGAAAAACTTCAATAACTACGTGATGTTTGGTGCGGGTAACTACACAAACTTAAACGGAGAAGCTTTTTTGAGTCATAAGTTGAATAAAAACAGCTTTTTAGCTGGATATGCTTCACATTTTTCTTCTCAAGGGGGAATTAAAGACTTATTGTTAGATGACGCTTTTTCTAAAACTAAAGCAGGTTTAGTATATGGAGGTCAATTAGATAATTTTGGATGGAATGCTGAAGTAGGAGGAAGTTACCAATTGAGTAATTGGTACGGTTTACCTACAAAAGATGTTTTGTTTAGTAAAGAAATGTTGAGCGGAGTAGATGAAAGTCAGCATTACAAAAACGTATTTGTAAATGCGGGATTAGAGTTTAGAAATAGTCCGTTTACCAATCTTGATTTACATTATGACCATTTTTGGGATGACTTTAGTTCGGTTGAAAACCGTGTGACAGTTAAGCCACACGTAAAAACACAATTGGGAATTGGTGAGGCTAACTTAGGACTTATTGTTGACTATGTTGGAACAGAGTATAAAAATGCGTTTGCAGCTGATAAAATTGAGTACAAACATTTAAACATTGGTGCACAGCCAAGTTTAACTTTCCAAGATGACGATTATTCTGTTCAGTTGGGATTAGGTGTTTTCTACAATGATGGTAAGGTTGCAGGAAAGACACAAAACAATGTTTATGTGTATCCACAGATTAAGGCATCTTATAATTTAGTACCTGGGTTATTAGTAACGTATGCAGGTATTGAAGGAGGATTAAAACAAAATTCTTTCAGACAGTTTACAGAGGCAAATCCGTTTGTATCTCCAGACTTATTGATTACTCCTACTGATGAGAAGTATGACATCTACATTGGTTTAAAAGGAAAGTTAGATAATACAATTTCATATAACGTAAAAGGTTCTTATAAAAGAGAGAGCGATAAAGCATTTTTTGTGCACAATGAATTTTCTTTAAATGAAGCTAAGGTTCCTTATATGTTTGGAAACTCTTTTGGAGTAGAGTACAATACATTAAAAACGTTTAATTTATTTGGTGAATTGCGTTTTGACTTTGAAGAGAATGTGTCTATGGGAATTCACGGAGAGTGGAATAACTATGATACAGACGCGATCGAGGCTTGGAATTTAGCGAAAGTAAAAGCGGGTGCTGATTTTAAATTTGACTTTACAGACCAATGGTTTGCTGGTTTAGATGTGTTTTATGTTGGAAAAAGAAAAGATGCATTTACAGTTAATCCTACCGGATTAATCGGAGATTATAACACAGTAGATTCACCACAAGTTGTAGAGTTAAACGACTATGTTGATTTGAATATTAAAGTTGGCTATAGACCTACAAAAAATTGGACATTATTTGTCAAAGGAAGCAATTTACTGAATGATAAGTACAGTAATTTTGATAATTTCCGAGTACAAGGAGTACAGGTTATGGGTGGAGCAATGTATAAATTCGATTTTTGAGAATAAAAAAATTGGAAAAATCAAAAAAATGATTGTTTTTGATTAATTATTGCTAAAATATGCACAATTCAGTTTCTTTCATAAGATTAAAAACTTACTTTTGTCACAACAAACAACAATTCATGCCCCTTTATTGATTAAAAGGAATTAAAAAACAAAATGATGACACTAAAAAAGAAGCTGAAAGCAATTTGTTTAGAGCGGTTAAATGACAAAGTGAGTGCTTTGCAAGGTATCGTCGAAGATTTAGCAATAGATGCACAGAACGACGCCAAAAGTTCTGCAGGTGATAAACACGAGACTGGATTGTCAATGATGCATCTTGAACAAGAAAACATTAGTAAAAAGATATCAGAAAGCATTGCTATGCGTGATGTGGTATCTAAAATTAATGATGATAAAGTAAGTAATGTTGTGGAATTTGGTAGCTATGTACAGGTAAATACAGTTAATCTGTTCATATCAGCTGCTTTACCTAAAATAGTGATAGAAGATAAGTCGGTATTAGCCGTATCGATGGATGCTCCAATTGCAAAAGAATTGTTAGGTAGAAAATTACACGATAGGTTCACTTTTAATAATTGTGAATTTACAATTCACTACTTAGAGTAGTTAAAAAATTATTCAATAGCCATAGAACGCAGATATGAAAATATCTGCGTTTTTTTTTGATTTTTTTGTTGTTTTAAGGGATATAAGGATAGGCATTTGTTGATAAAGTGTTATAAGTATTGTATATTTGTACGTTACTTATTTTAGAATATTATTATGAGCCAAGAAACAAATAAGAATAATTATTCGGCAGATAGCATTCAAGCTCTCGAAGGGATGGAACACGTAAGGATGCGTCCTTCTATGTATATTGGTGATGTTGGAGTTCGAGGACTACATCATTTAGTATATGAAGTTGTTGATAACTCTATTGATGAGGCTCTTGCTGGCTATTGTGATACGATCAAAGTTATTATAAACGAAAACAATTCAGTTACTGTTGAAGACAACGGTCGTGGTATTCCTGTAGATATTCACAAAAAAGAGGGTGTATCTGCATTAGAGGTTGTAATGACCAAGATTGGAGCAGGAGGTAAGTTTGATAAGGATTCGTATAAAGTTTCAGGAGGTTTACACGGTGTTGGTGTATCTTGTGTTAATGCTTTATCAGAAGATTTAAAAGCGACTGTGTATCGTGAAGGAAAAATTTACGAACAAGAGTATTCTCGTGGTAAAGCTTTATATCCTGTAAAAGTAATTGGAGAAACGGATAAGAAAGGTACTGCTGTTACTTTTCATCCTGATAGTACAATATTTACACAAACGTTAGAGTATTCTTACGAAACGTTAGCAGGAAGATTAAGAGAGTTAGCTTTCTTGAATAAGGGATTAAAAATTACTTTGACAGACAAACGTGTTGTTGAAGAGAATGGTGAGTTTAAACATGAGGTTTTTCACTCTGAAGAAGGGTTGAAAGAATTTATCAAGTTTTTAGATGGTAACCGTGTGCCTATTATCGAATCTGTTATTTCAATGGAATCAGATAAAGGTGAAGTTCCTGTAGAAGTTGCTCTTATCTATAACGATACGTATTCAGAAAATATTTATTCATACGTGAATAATATTAATACACATGAAGGAGGTACGCATTTACAAGGTTTCCGTATGGGACTTACTCGTACGTTGAAAAAGTATGCTGATGCTTCTGGATTGTTAGATAAATTAAAATTCGAGATTACTGGGGATGACTTTAGAGAAGGATTGACTGCGATCGTTTCTGTGAAAGTTATGGAACCTCAGTTTGAAGGGCAGACTAAGACTAAATTGGGTAACCGTGAGGTTGTTTCTCCCGTGAGTCAAGCTGTTGCTGAAATGCTTGAAAACTATTTAGAAGAACATCCTAATGATGCGAAAATTATCGTTCAGAAGGTAATCTTAGCTGCACAAGCAAGACACGCTGCTAAAAAAGCGCGTGAAATGGTGCAACGTAAGACTGTAATGACTGGTGGAGGTTTACCTGGTAAACTGTCTGACTGTTCTTCTCAAGACCCTACTATTTGTGAGGTATTCCTTGTGGAGGGAGACTCTGCGGGTGGTACTGCTAAACAAGGTAGGGACCGTAATTTCCAAGCTATCTTACCGTTGAGAGGTAAAATCTTGAACGTTGAGAAAGCAATGGGACACAAAGTTTTTGAAAACGATGAGATTAAAAATATCTTTACTGCTTTAGGTGTTACAATTGGAACAGAAGAAGACAGTAAAGCGCTTAATTTAGAAAAACTGCGTTATCACAAGGTAGTAATTATGTGTGATGCCGATGTGGACGGTAGCCACATCGCAACATTGATTTTGACTTTCTTCTTTAGATATATGAGAGGACTGATTGAAAACGGACACGTTTATATAGCTACACCTCCATTATATATGGTGAAAAAAGGACAGAAAAAAGATTACGCTTGGACAGATGAAGAACGTTTAGAACTAATGGAGCAATTCGGTAGTGGTTCAAGTGTTCAACGTTATAAAGGTCTTGGAGAGATGAACGCGGAGCAATTATGGGATACTACTATGAACCCAGAGCACCGTATTTTACGTAAAGTTACAATTGATAATTTACAAGAAGCAGACCGTGTGTTTTCTATGTTAATGGGGGATGAAGTTCCACCACGTAGAGATTTCATTGAGAAGAATGCTACTTATGCTAAAATTGATGCTTAGTAATTAATTGAAAAATAATAAAGAAAAGGTCAAGCATTATATATGCCTGACCTTTTTTTGCAATAAAATAAATAGTTTATGAAAGTTACAATTATTGGGGCAGGTAATGTGGGAGCTACATGTGCTGATGTTATCGCCTATAGAGGGATTGCAAGTGAAATTGCATTAGTTGATATTGCAGAAGGTTATGCAGAAGGAAAAGCAATGGATATTATGCAATGTGCATCTACTACAGGATTTAATACAGTAGTAAAAGGTAGTACTAACGATTATTCTATCACGGCAAATAGTGATGTAGTTGTTATTACTTCTGGTATTCCTCGTAAACCTGGAATGACAAGAGAAGAGTTAATCGGAACGAATGCAGGTGTTGTTAAATCTGTAATAGAACAAGCATTAGCTGTTTCTCCAAAAGCAATTTTTATTGTTGTAACTAATCCTTTAGATACAATGGCTTATGCAGCATTAAAAATTACAGGATTAGATAGAAATAGAGTAATCGGAATGGGTGGAGCATTAGACTCTTCTCGTTTTAGATATTTCTTATCTCAAAAATTAGGTAAGCCAATTAATGATATTCAAGGTATGGTAATTGGTGGACACGGAGATACTACAATGTTGCCTTTAATGCGTTTAGCTACTTACAAAGGTATTCCAGTGAATGATATTTTAAGTGCTGAAGAGCAAGAGGAAGTAGTAAAACAAACAATGGTAGGTGGAGCTACACTTACTAAATTGTTAGGTACTTCTGCTTGGTACGGACCTGGAGCAGCAGTTGCAAGTGTTGTTGATAGTATCTTAAATGATCAAAAACGTCTTATTCCTTGTTCAGTTTTATTAGAAGGAGAGTACGGACATAAAGGATTGTTTATTGGTGTTCCTTGTATTATCGGTAAAAATGGTGTTGAGGAAATCGTAGACGTAAAGTTAAATCAACAAGAGGCTGAGAAATTTGCATCAAGTGTAAATGCAATTGTTGAAACAAATAAAGAGTTAACAAAATTTTTAGGTTAAGACTCTAAATGTTAAAATTTGATTACACGATGATGCTTCTTTTTTAAGTACATTCTTAAGAAAAGAATTGGTTAATCATCGTGTATATCATATATTTGCTCGTTTTAAAAAAAATAAATAATTAATTTTTAGTAATAATGCAAAACAAAGGACTCGTTAAATTTTTTGCAATTATCTTTGCATTGGTAAGTATTTACCAACTTTCATTCACCTTTGTTACCAACCACTATGAGAAGAAAGCGAAAGCTTTTGCAGGGGGTGATTCTACAAAAGAATTACAGTACTTGGATTCTATTGGTAACCAAACGGTTTTTTTAGGGCAAACATTTAATGACGTGAGAGCTAAGCAAATCAATAAAGGTTTGGACTTAGAAGGAGGGATCAATGTTACCTTACAAATTTCAATTAAAGATATCCTTAAAGGTTTAGCGAACAATTCAAAAAATGCTGTTTTCAATAAAGCATTGGCTGATGCTGAGGCAATGAGACAAGGGAATCAAAGCTACTTAGATGCGTTTTATACTGCATTTGACAAAGCTTCTCAAGGATCTGTAAAATTAGCTTCTGCTGATATTTTCGCAAATAGAAACTTAAGTGAAATCACTGTTGGTATGTCAGATAGTCAAGTGAAGACTATTTTAGATAAAAAAGTGAAAGAATCAATTGAAAGTGCTTACCGCGTTTTCAGAGAGCGTATTGACAAATTTGGTGTAACTCAACCTAATATTCAAATGTTAGGAGATACAGGACGTATCTTAGTTGAATTACCAGGTGCTAAAGATGTTGATCGTATTAAAAATTTATTACAAAGTACTGCTCAGTTAGAGTTCTGGGAAACATATAAAGTGGAAGAAATCGGAAACTTTATTGTTACTGCTAACGAACACTTAAAATCTACTGAGAAGAAAGCTGAAGATAAAACGGATGCTAAAGAAGTGGCAAAAGCTGATTCTGATGTTGAAGCTTTATTAGGTGGTGTCGCTAAAGATTCAATGGGTAACGCTGCTAACAAAGAATTTAATCCATTATTAGATTTATTTGTAGCTGGTGGTCACGAAGGAAGTCCAATTTTAGGATACTTCAATACGAAAGATACAGTAAAAGTAAATTCTTATTTACACAGAGCTGACGTTCGTAATTTATTACCAGGTGATCAAAAATATGCTCGTTTCGTATGGGGTAAACCAAGTAGAAAAGCTCCAGACGTAGTAGAGTTATACGCATTAAAAACAAACAGAGATGGTGTTCCACCATTAAGTGGTAGTGTTATTACTGGTGCTCAAGACGAGTTTGACCAATTTAGCCGTCCAGTTGTTGGAATGACTATGAGTCCTAAAGGAGCTAAAATCTGGGAAGAGTTAACTACTAAAGCTTATACAGAGCATTCAAACATTGCTATTGTATTAGATAATATCGTTTATTCTGCTCCAGGAGTTACTAATGGACCAATTACAGGAGGTAGATCTTCTATTTCTGGAGACTTTACAGTTTCTGATGCAAAAGACTTAGCGAATATCTTACGTGCAGGTAAATTACCAGCAGGTGCAGATATCGTTCAATCTGAAATCGTAGGACCATCATTAGGTCAACAAGCTATTGATGCTGGTATGTTATCTGCTGTTGCAGGTTTAATCATCGTTGGTGCTTGGATGGCATTCTACTACGGTAGAGCTGGATGGTATGCAAACGTTGCTTTATTAGCTAACTTATTATTCTTATTCGGAATTTTAGCAAGTTTAGGTGCTGTGTTAACTTTACCTGGTATTGCTGGTATCGTATTAACAATGGGTACTGCTGTGGATGCGAACATTATTATCTCGGAAAGAGCTAAAGAGTGTTTGCGTAAGGGTATGAACTTAGCTGATACGATTAAAGAAGCTTATAGCTGGCAAGGTGCAATGCGTCCTATCGTAGATGCTAACGTTACTCACATTTTAACTGGGGTTATTTTATTTGCTTTCGGTTCAGGACCTATCAAAGGATTCGCAACTACTTTATTAATTGGTATTGCTACTTCTTTATTTACTTCTATTTTCATCGCTCGTATCTTTATGGATAGAGACGTGAAAGCTGGTAGAAGTTTAGCGTTCTCAACTGCTGTAACTAAAAACTGGTTCACAAACTTCCATTTCGATTTCTTGAAAATGAAGAAAGCTACTTACGGATTGTCTGCAATTATCGTAGTTGTTTCTTTCGTTTCTTTCTTTACAAATGGATTTGACCAAGGTACTGACTTCGTAGGAGGTAGAACTTTCCAAGTTAAATTTGACAAACCAGTAGTTGCTAATGAAGTTAGTTCTAAGTTAGGTGACGAATTTGGTGTAAATGTTGAAGCAAAAGTATTTGGTAATAAAGAGCAATTAAAAATTACTACTAAATATAAAGTAGAAGAAGAAGGTGCTGCAGTTGACCAAGAGGTTAACGAGAAATTGTATGCAGGATTGAAATCTTACTACTCTAATGATATTACTTACGAAGAGTTTGTAAACGCTACAGAAGGTAAAACGTTAGGAGTTATCCAAGCGTCTAAAGTAGGTCCAAGTATGGCAAAAGACGTTAAGCAAAATGCTTACTGGGCTGTATTAGGTTCTATGGCTGCTATCTTCGTTTACTTAATCATCTCTTTCCGTAAATGGCAATACTCTTTAGGAGCTATCGTTTCAGTTGCGCATGATGTTGTATTTGTATTAGGGATTTACTCTTTAACTTACAAATTTATGCCATGGCACATGGAGATTGATCAGCACTTTATCGCAGCAATCTTAACTGTAATCGGATACTCAATGAATGATACGGTAATTGTATTTGACCGTGTTCGTGAGTACATTGGTGGTAAAACTAAAGGTGATTTCAATAAAATTGTTAATGATTCTGTAAACACTACGTTATCAAGAACAATTAATACATCATTGACTTTAATCCTTGTATTATTGATTATGTTCATCTTTGGAGGTGATTCAATCAGAGGATTTATCTTTGCTATGTTAATCGGTATTATCGTAGGTACTTACTCTTCATTATTCTTAGCTACTCCAGTATTAGTTGATACTATGCCAAGAAAAGATAAAGAGGAAATCGAAAGACGTCATAAAGAAGCTCAAGAAGAGTTAGCTGCTGAAGCTTAATTCAACAACGAGTAAATGCATTATATAAAAGCTGTTCTATTCATTTAGAACAGCTTTTTTTTATGTTATATTATTTTGTATGATTGCAGCATTTTTATTAATTAATGTAAGGAGAACTTATTTTGACGTGTTTGTAGGTGATAATGCAGTGAATTCTATATAGAGTTTTATAATTGATATAAGTTTAGGTTTTAAAGCTGTATTTGAATGTTTTTAGAGTTTGAATTGATGTAATAATTTTTATAATTATGTGCATCATATACTAAAAGTGATAAGTTTTATGGTTTTGTTGTATTTATAGGTAGTGTCTTTGTACTGTAAGGTTAATACTATTGTTGATTTTATAAGGAGTTGTGTGTTTGAGTTATAAATAAATTAAAGTTTTTGTTTAAGAGGTAATATCAGTTTTTGAGTAAAGTATGTTATAAAAGAATGCTATAAATGATTGGTGACTTTAGGAATACCGTTTAATGTTATAAAAGGAAATTTGAGTAAAAAGAAGTTTGTTGATATATAAAAATAAAAAAATCCGGTTGAGTATTATCTCACCGGATTATATATGTAATCTTATTGATTGTTTATGACGTATAAGGTCTCTTTTTTGCAGTTAACCAAAGGTAGAGTCCTATAATTATAAATGGTATACTCAACCATTGGCCTGTTGAGAAAATACCTAATGATTCTTCAAAACCACCTTGACTTTCTTTCATAAATTCTACTACAAATCTAACAGTCCATAGTAAAACCAAGAAAATTCCAAACAAATAACCTAAGTGCTTACGAGCATCAGTCTTCCAATATAAAAAGTAGACGATGATAAATACGAGAATGTATCCAAATGCTTCGTATAGTTGCGTAGGATGTTTAGGAGTCACAGCTGCAAGGTATTCTGCAAACTGAGGGTCGAACTGTATAGCTTGGTAAGCTTGGTTGTAATCTTGAATACCTGTAATTTGCATTGCTTGTCTTGGAGTGTACTCATCTCTAATAAAACGGATTCCCATTGAGCTCGCTGTATGATTTCCAATAATCTCAGAGTTAAAGAAGTTTCCAAAACGAACAAATACACCACCAATACTCACAGGTACAACTATTCTATCTAAAATCCAGAGTACTGGTTTTTGAATAACCTTTTTACTGTAGTAGTACATCGTAGCAATAATAGCAATGGCAGCACCATGACTGGCAAGACCACTAAAACCAACTATTTCAAATTTAGGAGTAAAACGTACAGGTGATATTATTTCAAATAAGTGATCTTTATAATAGTCCCAATCATAGAAAAATACGTGTCCTAAACGCGCTCCAATTAATGTTGCTAATACTGTATAAATAAAAAGTTTATCAAGTTTATCTACACTCAGGTTTTCTCGATCGTAGATCTTTTTCATCAAAAACCAACCAAGTCCGAATGCAAGGACAAACATTAAACTGTAATAGCGAAGTTTTATAAATCCTAAGTCAAATCCTTCAGAAGGATTCCATACCATATTTAAGGTGTGTATCATGGGTAAATAGTAGTGTTAAAAAGTAAATGTAAATAAATTATCTTAGATAACGCAACAAAATAGTAATTAAGGTACAGGGTCGTATCCTTTGCCACCCCAAGGTCCACAACTAATAATTCGTTTTATTGCCAGCCATCCACCTTTAAATAAGCCGTGTTTTTTTAATGCTTCTAATGTGTATTGAGAGCAAGTTGGACTATATCTACACGCAGGTGGAAATAGGGGAGAGATAGCTAATTGGTAAAAGCGCACTAAAACTACGAATGGGAATATTAGAATTTTCTTTAACATAAGACTGTTATTAGAATGAAAAAAAGCTATAAGAGGTCTTATAGCTTTTTTAGTAAATTATAGTTTAGAAAGTAAATGAAGTACCTTCTTTTCCGTCTTTTAATTGAATACCTAAACGAGCTAATTCATCTCGAATATGGTCAGACATAGCGAAGTCTTTGTTAGCTCTTGCTTCATTTCTCATTGAGATCAGCATATTAACAACACCTTCTAATTTATCGTTATTATTAGCTGACTCTTCAGAGTTTTCTAATCCTAACACATCAAAAACAAAAGCGTGCATTGTTTGAGTTAATACCTCTAAATCTTCTTTTGTAATTGTTTCTTTTCCTTCTTTGATTAGGTTAATCATTTTAACTGCTTCAAATAAGTGAGCAATTAAAATCGGACTATTAAAGTCATCATTCATTGCGTCGTAGCAGTTCTGTGTCCACTTAGCAAGATCAATAGAAGTATTGTTTGAAGTTTTCAAGTCTTTTAACGCCTTGATAGCCTCCATTAAACGTTGGAATCCTTTTTCAGAAGCCATAATAGCATCGTCAGAGAAGTCCAAAATACTTCTGTAATGAGCTTGTAAAATAAAGAAACGAGCTACAGAAGGAGCAATTGCTTTACTTAATATGTTGTTTTCTCCAGAGAATAATTCATCTGGTAAAATGTTATTACCAGTTGACTTAGACATCTTTTTACCATTTAGAGTAAGCATATTCGCATGCATCCAATAGTTAACAGGAGTGTTACCTGTGCACGCTTGGTTTTGTGCGATTTCACATTCGTGGTGAGGGAATTTCAAGTCCATTCCACCTCCGTGAATATCAAAATGTTTACCTAAATATTTAGTACTCATTGCTGTACACTCAAGATGCCATCCTGGGAAACCATCTCCCCAAGGAGAAGGCCAACGCATAATATGTTGTGGTTCTGCATTTTTCCACAGTGCAAAGTCAAGTGGGTTGCGTTTATCAGATTGTCCATCTAACTCTCTTGTGTTAGACAGCATATCTTCAATTTTACGTCCACTTAAAATACCGTAGTCATTACTTTGGTTGTATTTTTCAACATCAAAGTAAACCGAACCATTAACTTCATAAGCTAATCCGTTGTCAATTATCCCTTGTATAATCTCTATTTGGTCAATAATATGTCCTGTTGCCGTTGGCTCAATACTTGGCGGTAAGTTGTTAAACTGTTTCAGGATGTTGTGGAAGTTAATCGTATATTTCTGTACGATTTCCATTGGTTCAATTTGCTCAATACGAGCTCTTTTAGCAATTTTATCTTCTCCTTCATCCACATCGTCAACGATATGACCCACATCAGTAATATTACGTACATAACGTACAGAATATCCTAAGTGTTTTAAATAGCGATATATCAAGTCAAAAGAGATAAAAGTTCTACAGTTTCCAAGGTGAACGTAGTTGTAAACTGTTGGTCCACAAACATACATACCCACTTTCCCATCTAAGATAGGTGTAAAAACTTCTTTTTCTCCCGACAGAGTATTGTAAACTCTTAACTGTTGTTCTTGATATAAAGGCATAATAAAAAAAATATCTTTAGTGTGATTAGAATTTAGTTTCTAATTTGATGAATTCTATAAATTCTTTGCGCACGCTTTCTTCTTTGAAACGTCCACCAAATTCAGCAGTAACAGTACTACTTTCGATGTCTTTGATTCCTCTTGAGTTAACACATAAGTGTTTAGCGTCGATGATACAAGCAACATCTTCAGTGTTAAGAACACGTTTTAATTCGTTCACGATTTGAATAGTCAAACGCTCTTGAACTTGTGGTCTTTTTGAATAAAACTCAACAATACGGTTCATTTTAGAAAGACCTACTACTGTACCATTAGATATATATGCAACGTGTGCACGACCTACGATAGGTAATAAATGGTGTTCACAAGTAGAGTATACAACGATATTTTTTTCAACTAACATCTCGTTGTATTTATATTTATTGTCAAATGTAGAAGACTTAGGTTTTCTTTCAGGGTTTAATCCACCGAAGATTTCTTTTACAAACATTTTAGCAACTCTATTTGGTGTCCCTTTTAAGCTGTCGTCTGTTAAATCTAAACCTAACGTATTTAAAATATTTTCTACATCTTTCTTAATTGATTCTATTTTTTCGTCATCTGTACGGTCAAACGCATCACTTCTTAATGGTGTAGCATCACTCGAAGCAATATGATTGTCTCCCATATCATCGTGAAACTTTTCGTCTTGGCTCATTATGTTTATTTTTAATACATATTGTTTTTAATCGCTACAAATATAAATAATTATTGCTGATAAAGGCAGTCCCTTATTTATAAATAATCTTAATGTATGTATAGGTTTAGGCAATAATATGCCAGTTAGAGAATAAAAAGGATTGAAAAGAGATGTTTGATTATTCCCTTTTGCAATAAATAAGGACGAATAGCTGATAATTAAGCTTTTTGAAGGATAAAAAACAAGCCAGATGTAGACTTGGGACTAATCTGGCTTGCGAGTTTTCGTTGTATAACTTTAAGGGTATTTATTCTACTACAAAATGCATAGTTACTTGTTTTGAACCTTTTTTGATAACAGCGATGTAATAGCCCGCTTGAATAGTTAGGGGCAATTGTACTTCTGTTATTCTGTCAGTCAGTTTTTGAAGATGAATTAGACGTCCGTTTACAGTGTAAACTTCTAAAGTAGCTCCATAATATTGATCAACGTCAGAGTCAAATGTAAACGTGATTTTTCTATTTTCCTTTACTGGATTTGGGTGTAATAGTATTTTGTTAGTATTCTTTACGGGAATAGGGGCTAAGCAACTATAAATTGTTTGTCCTTGATCAGTAAATAACTTAACGTAGTACATTGCATCTTTGTCAGATTGACTATTGTAATGTGAACCTACAGTATAGTGATCTTTTTCACTTACTAACTCATTATTTTTAAACCACTCGTACTTGATGAAATTATAACCGCCATTTTGTGTAATATCTTTGTTTATAGCAATTATATTATTCATATTATGGGTGGTAACTTGATTAAAATCGATTGTTTTAATGAGTTCAAATACATATTTATTTGACGTTTGTTTACTTTCAGAGTTAACTGTGATTGTTAGTAGTTTTGACCCCATTTTTGTTAGCGTCATTTCAATAGTACGATCTGTATCTATTGATGCGAACTCACTGATTTTATCTATTGAAACTGTTACTTCATTCTCTCCACAAGATAAGAAGTAGGTTGTTTTTTGTTTAATATTCTCAAACGTTTGTCCGTTAATCGTTACTTGTAGAAGTTCTGCTTTTTCATTTGCGCGAACTATAGTTAAAGTAGCTTTTTTTGTTCCAATTAACTTATTTTCAAAGTAGAAAGAAGCTGTAACTATATACTTTCCAACTTCAATAAACTCAATATTATCAAAGCTTACTATCACATCTTTGGGTAAGTTAAGTACTTGTATCGAATGAGCATTTCCATTATATGTAACTGTCTTATCTTCAAAAACAACATCTTTTATAGATGGAACAGATACTTGCTTTTCCATAATAGTTAAAGTAGCTTGTTTTGTTCCAATTAACTTGTTTTCAAAGTAGAAATAAGCTGTAACTGTATACTTTCCAACTTCAATAAACTCATTATTATCAAAGCTTACAATCACATCTTTGGGCAAGTTAAGTACTTGTATCGAATGAGCATTTCCATTATATGTAACTGTTTTATCTTCAAAAACAACATCTTTTATAGATGGAATAGTAGCTTGTTTTTCTGTAATAGTTAGAACTGCTTTTAGTTCAGCATTATTGTAATTTTTCCCCCCATCAATGTGTGCTGTAATAATATAAGCACCTGGGTTAATTTGTGCATTATTAGTGTATGAAACAGTAACTCCTTTAGGTAGACTACTTTTTAAGGTTAATGATTTTGGAGTACCATCATAAACAAAGGACGCATCTTCAAACTTTATAGTTGGTAATGTTGCTTTTATGATAGATAATGTTGCTTTCAATTTATAACTATTAAAGTTAAGACCTCCATTTACAGTTGCTATTATTTCATAGCTACCAACTTCAGTTTGTTTATTATTGCTATAGTCAACACGTATTACATCAGGTAAATCCCCATTGATAACTGCTGACTTAGGTGTACCATCATAAGTATATGTTACATCATTAAAAATTAGACAAGCAATATCTCCTTTTGTAATGGTCAACGTAGCTTTCAATTCTTTATTAGAATAATTTTTACCACCGTTTATTTGAGCTGTAACGTCATAACTACCAGCGTTAACGTGTGAATTATTAGTATAAGTAACTGTTGTCCCTTCAGGTAAATAACCTTTTATAGCCAATGATTTAGTAGTCCCGTCATATGTATGCGTACCATTTTCAAGTATTATATTAGGTAATTCTGCTTTGTTGATTTTCAATGTAGCTTTCAATTCTTTATTAGAATAATTTTTACTACCGTTTATTTGAGCTGTAACCTCATAACTACCAGCGTTAGCGTGTGAATTATTAGTATAACTAACTGTTGTCCCTTCAGGTAAATAACCTTTTATAGCCAATGATTTAGTAGTACCGTCATATGTATGCGTACCATTTTCAAGTATTATATTTGGCAATTCTGCTTTGGTAATTATTAACTTACCTTTAAGTTTTAAATCATTATAGTTGTTGCCACCAATAAGGTAAGCAGTTACGATGTAAGAACCTACGTTTGTTTGTGTATTGTTGGAATATATAACCGTAGCGTCTTTTGGAACATTGCCTGTAATAATTAAAGACTTTGGTATACCATCATAAGTAAATAATGCATCTGATAAGACTACATTTGACAAAGTTGCTTTAGTAATAGTTAGCATAGCTTTCAGTTTCTTATTGATGTAGTTTTTACCACCATCAATTTGAGCTGTAATTACATAAGTACCAGCATTAATTTGTGAGTTGTTAGTGTAAGTTACAGTAACTCCTTTTGGTAAAATACTATTTATAAATAATGATTTAGGTTCACTATTATAAACAAATGAAGAATCTTCGAAGTTTATAGTTGATAATTGCGCTTTAGTAATAGATAATGTTGCCTTTAATTGAAGGTTATTAAAGTTATTCCCTCCATTTATAGATGCTATTATTTCATAGTCCCCTGCGTTAGTTTGGTTGTTATTAATGTATTTAACGTCTATTCCATTTGGTAGTTCGCCTTGGATAAAAGCTGATTTAGGAGTACCATCATAGATAAATGTTGCGTCATTAAAGATTAAACACGCAATATCTGCTTTAGTGATTGTCAGAGTAGCTTTCAATTGCAAGTTATTGTAATTCTTCCCTCCATTAATTGTAGCTGTAACCTCATAAACACCAAC
>NZ_JBBPHM010000005.1:0-145674 GCF_038039755.1 Myroides sp. C1519 | reverse complement strand
CAACTGAATAGCGCATCTGATTACGGCTCAGAAGGTTGCAGGTTTGAATCCTGCCATGGTCACAAAAAGTTTAATAGACAATTTAACGTTATTTCGGCCGCGTGGCGCAACTGAATAGCGCATCTGATTACGGCTCAGAAGGTTGCAGGTTTGAATCCTGCCGCGGTCACAAAAAGCTCATCATTTTGATGGGCTTTTTTTATTTATAACCTATTTTTGTTTGCTTCAAACCTACAACAAGATGACTAAGGAAAAGAATTACTTTAAGTTTTGGTGGAAATCAAGTAATGAACACGGGGTGCATTCTCCCTTTGTTTTTAATTTGTTGACTAAAGGTCTTTATCCTAAAGATTCGAGATGGAAGAAGTTGGCTAAAAAAAATGCCTTTCCTCAAAGGGTGTTGGCTTATTATGCGCCAAAGCATATAGCTATTATTGGAGTTGAACAGAAAATAGAGGTTACTTCTACTGCTGTTACTTGTTTTAAGCCTTCTCAAGGTAAAAGTGATTTAATTTGGATTGGTAGTTCGCTTGATCAACAATCTGCGCTTACAAGTGATATTTTGTATGCAGCGATGCACAATGATACAGTATTGATGTTTGATAGGAGAAAAGAGAATTCTGTAGTTGATCAATTGTGGGAAGATGTAGTAAGTGATGAACGTTTTATCGTGACGTTGGATTTTTACTATTTCGGTTTAGCTTTTATTAGATCAGAACAATTGAAGCAACATTTTACACTTCGAATGTAATTTTATTGTCTTTAATCGTGGTAATATAGAATAGCTTTAGTATTTTTAATCTTTAAGTTTATGTTAGTGATAGTCTTTTAAACGCTATTACAACTAAGCTTAGGTAAAAGTAATGCAATTGCTATGAGAGAAACTATCATCGATGTA
Source organism: Myroides sp. C1519 (assembly GCF_038039755.1). Classification (NCBI taxonomy): domain Bacteria; kingdom Pseudomonadati; phylum Bacteroidota; class Flavobacteriia; order Flavobacteriales; family Flavobacteriaceae; genus Myroides; species Myroides sp. C1519. The sequence continues at coordinate 144,776 of NZ_JBBPHM010000005.1, read as the reverse complement.
AAGGATATTAAGCGCAACTTTAAGTTGGGTACAGAGACTGTCAAGGTTTTAAAAGGGGTGAATCTTCAGATTGATAAGGGAGATTATGTTGCTCTAATGGGGCCTTCAGGTTCTGGTAAATCAACTTTGATGAATATATTAGGTTGCTTAGATACACCCTCTTCAGGTGAATATATCTTAAATGGTAAGGATGTCAGTTCTTTAAATGACGATCAACTTGCAGAAATCCGCAATAAGAATATTGGTTTTGTTTTTCAAACGTTTAATTTGTTACCACGTACTACAGCGTTGGACAATGTAGCTTTGCCTATGGTGTATGCTGGTTATTCAAAAGTTGAACGAAATGAACGAGCAACAGAGGTTTTGACACAGGTGGGGTTAAGTGATCGAATGGATCATCATCCTAATCAACTTTCTGGAGGACAAAGACAACGTGTAGCTGTAGCAAGAGCACTTGTTAATAGACCTGCGATTATTTTAGCAGATGAGCCAACCGGTAATTTAGATACGAAGACTTCGATTGAGATTATGGGGTTGTTTGATGAGATTCACGCTAATGGAAATACAGTGATATTAGTTACCCACGAAGAAGATATTGCAGAACACGCTCATCGAATAATTCGCCTTAGAGATGGGGTAATAGAAAGTGATGAGCGAATAAAGTAAGATAGGTATTAAGTTGAATTATTTGTTGTAATTTGGTGAAGTTATTAATTAGCCAATAGACTATAAAATAGATGAAGGTATATACAAAAACAGGAGATAAAGGAACTACGGCATTGTTTGGAGGAACGCGTGTTCCTAAACATCATATACGCATAGAAAGTTATGGAACAGTAGATGAGTTGAACTCTTATATTGGACTGATACGCGATCAAGAAATGAATCAATTGTATAAAAACGTTTTGATAGAGATACAAGATCGGTTATTTACTGTTGGTGCTGTTTTGGCTACAGATCCAGAGAAAGCCATTTTAAAAAATGGGAAAGAACGCTTAAATATTCCAAAAATTAGCGAAGCTGATATGGCGTTGTTAGAGAATGAAATTGATCGTATGGAGGAATCACTACCGCCAATGACTCATTTTGTGTTGCCTGGCGGTCATACAACAGTGTCATTCTGTCATATTGCCAGATGTGTTTGTCGTAGAGCAGAGCGTCTGTCAGTACAATTGAACGAGATAGAACCTGTTGATGAGTCTGTTTTAATGTATTTAAACCGACTTTCTGACTATCTATTTGTGTTGGCACGAAAGTTGACTTTTGATTTGGGTGCTGAAGAAGTAAAGTGGGTTCCTCGTAAGGAATCTTAATAAATAAGATTTTATCTAAAAGTTATTTACTTTTAGAACACTACGTTCTTAGAATTACACGAAATAAATAAAAAAAAGCTTGATAATTTCATAATAAAAATTATTTTTGCATTAAAAATTAAAAACGAATAGAGATGTATTGGACATTAGAATTAGCATCTTATCTAAGTGATGCTCCATGGCCTGCTACTAAGGATGAACTTATTGATTATGCTATTAGAACGGGCGCTCCACTTGAGGTAGTTGAAAACCTTCAATCTATCGAAGATGAAGGGGAGATATACGAATCAATGGAAGAGATATGGCCAGATTATCCAACTGACGAAGATTATCTTTGGAACGAGGATGAGTATTAAGATACAAATTAAAAAAAGCCTTTTATAGAGGCTTTTTTTTTATTTAAGTTTACCTTTAGAAGTTAATAGAATAAAATCATATAAAGTTATGAGCCTGATAAACACTATATTAAAGGTATTTGTTGGTGATAAATCGGAACGAGATATCAAAGCAATAAAACCATTAATTGAAAAAATAAAATCTTACGATTCAAGCTTGGCAAGTTTGTCAAATGACGAATTGAGAGCAAAGACTATTTATTTTAAAGAAAAAATACAACAGTCAAGAGCTAATCAAGATGAGAAAATTGCTTCTTACAAAGAAGAAATTGAGAAAACTCAGGATATTGATAAGAGAGAAGCTATTTATGCTAACATTGATAGCTTAGAAAAAGAGGCGTATAACAATTCAGAAAAATTGTTATTAGATATTTTACCAGAAGCGTTTGCTGTGGTAAAAGAAACTGCACGTCGATTTAAAGAAAATGAAACAGTTATTGTTACTGCTACACCAAAAGATATTGAGTTTGCTGAAACAAAACCATATGTAACTATCGTTGGAGATAAGGCACATTGGGCAAATACTTGGAGTGCTGCAGGAAAACAAGTTACTTGGGATATGGTTCACTACGATGTTCAGATGATCGGGGGAATTGTATTGCACGAAGGTAAAATTGCAGAGATGCAAACAGGGGAGGGTAAAACATTAGTTGCTACATCTCCATTGTACCTAAATGCATTGACAGGTAATGGTGTTCACTTAGTAACTGTGAATGATTATTTAGCAAAAAGGGATAGTCAGTGGAAAGCTCCTTTATTCGAGTTCCACGGTATGACTGTTGATTGTATTGATAATCACCAACCAAACTCTCCAGGAAGACGTGCTGCTTATGCTGCAGATATTACTTACGGTACAAATAACGAGTTCGGTTTTGACTACTTAAGAGATAATATGGCGCATTCGCCAGAAGAATTAGTTCAAAGAAAACACAATTTTGCTATTGTGGATGAGGTGGATTCTGTATTAGTAGATGATGCAAGAACGCCATTGATTATTTCAGGACCAGTTCCACAAGGAGATAGACACGAATTTAACGAGTTAAAACCACAGGTTGCTAACTTAGTTGAAATGCAAAGAAAACTTGCGAATGGTTTCTTAGCGGAAGCTAAAAAATTAATTCGTGAAGGAAATACAAAAGAAGGTGGATTCTTATTGTTAAGAGCATATAGAAGTTTACCTAAGAATAAAGCGTTGATTAAGTTTTTAAGTGAAGAAGGTGTAAAACAATTACTTCAAAAAACTGAAAATCACTATATGCAGGACAACAATAGAGAAATGCATAAAGTAGATGAGGCTTTATATTTTGTTATCGAAGAGAAAAACAACCAAGTTCAGTTGACTGATAATGGTATTAAAGCGTTATCTCAAGATACAGATGAAAACTTCTTCGTATTACCAGATATCGGAACTGAAATCTCGAAAATTGAGGCATTAAAATTGCCAAAAGAACAAGAAGCAGAAGCAAAAGAAGCTTTGTTCCAAGATTTCGGAATTAAGAGTGAGCGTATTCATACTTTAAGTCAATTATTAAAAGCATATACTGTATTTGAAAAAGATACTGAGTATGTAGTAATGGACAATAAGATTATGATCGTTGATGAGCAAACAGGTCGTATTATGGATGGACGTCGTTATTCAGACGGATTACACCAAGCGATTGAGGCTAAAGAAAACGTGAAAATTGAAGCAGCTACTCAAACATTTGCTACGATTACATTACAAAACTACTTCCGTATGTATAACAAGCTTGCTGGTATGACTGGTACAGCTACTACAGAGGCGGGAGAGCTTTTAGAAATTTATAAATTAGACGTAGTTGAAATTCCTACTAACCGTGGAATTGCTCGTCACGATAAAGAAGATAAGATTTATAGATCAGTACGTGAGAAATTTAAAGCTGTAATTGAAGATGTAGTTGAATTATCTAATGCTGGACGTCCAGTATTGATTGGTACTACTTCAGTTGAGATTTCTGAGTTATTGAGTAGATCTTTGAAAATGCGTGGAATTAAGCACAATGTATTAAATGCTAAATTACACAAACAAGAAGCTCAAATTGTTGAGGAAGCAGGACAACCAGGTATCGTAACTATTGCTACGAATATGGCAGGTCGTGGTACGGATATTAAATTATCTCAAGAAGTAAAAGACAGAGGTGGTTTAGCAATTATCGGTACAGAGAGACACGATTCACGTCGTGTTGACCGTCAGTTAAGAGGTCGTGCAGGACGTCAAGGAGATCCAGGAAGTTCTCAGTTCTATGTTTCTTTAGAAGATAACTTAATGCGTTTGTTCGGTTCAGAGCGTGTAGCTAAGATTATGGACAGAATGGGACTTGAAGATGGAGAGGTAATCCAACACTCAATGATGACTAAGTCTATTGAAAGAGCACAGAAAAAAGTAGAAGAGAATAACTTTGGTATTCGTAAGCGTTTATTAGAATATGATGACGTTATGAATGCACAACGTGAGGTGATTTACAAACGTAGAAAACACGCATTGTTTGGTGAGCGTCTTAAAGTGGATATCGCTAATATGATGTATGATTTATGTGAGCGTATCATTGACACTAATAAAATGGCAAATGATTATAAAAACTATGAGTTTGATATCATTCGTAATTTTGCTGTAAATACAATCGTTAGTGAAAGTGAGTTTGCAAAAGATGACGTTGTAACACTTGCTAATAAACAATACGAGATCGTATATAAAGCATACCAAGATAAATGTGCTCGTAGTGCTGCTGAAGCATTTAAAGTAATTAAAAACGTTTACGAAAATAATGAAGGACAATTTGAACGTATTGTAGTTCCGTTTACAGATGGAGTTAAATCGGTTAATATTGTTACTAATTTAGAGGAGGCTTATCAAACACAAGGGATGTCTTTAATCGATGATTTCGAGAAAAACATTACTTTATCTATTTTAGATGATGCTTGGAAAAAGCACTTAAGAAAAATGGATGAGCTTAAACAATCAGTTCAGTTAGCTGTTCACGAACAAAAAGATCCATTGTTGATTTATAAATTTGAAGCTTTCGAATTATTCAAGAAAACAGTTGGAGAAATTGATTCAGAAGTAATGACTTTCTTGACAAGAGCTGATTTACCACAGCAACAAAAAGTTGAAGAAACACCTTCTATCGAAGAAGCATAGTGTTCCGAATGCTTACCTATAAAAAAGGCTACGTTAGTTAACGTAGCCTTTTTTATTTTATTCAGAGTGCTTTTAATGATGTTTTAATTATGTAAGTAAATAAGCCTTTTTAAGACTGTTTTTTATTCTCTGTGATAGTTATGTTTAAAATAGCAGAAAGTTGATTAAAGCTTTTAATATTTAAAATATAGCGGTGTAGCAAGCGAATAAACCGAATAGGATTCCAGGTGCATTTGCTGCTGTTAAAGGCCAGTCTTTTCTCAGTGCTCCGTAGGTTACCCAAAGACTACAATTGATTGCAGCTACTAAGGGTTGTATATAGTCACCTTTATTACCTTCTAAATTTGCCATAATTTGTGGTATATAAGAAACATACATTGCCACAGACATTATAGTAGCGATAACTCCCAATACCTTAATGAATTTTGTGTCTTTGCTCTCTGAAGTCATATTGTATATTTTTAGTTAATGAATTGAATAAAAGTATTTTAACACTTGTAAATTATGTAAAAAAAACATTTTATCCAATATAATAACTATACTTTTAAGGTATATGTTTGCTTTATAAGCTTGAATTTTGATTACTTAGCGTTTGGGATAAAAAAAGGCTTGACATCTGTCAAGCCTTTTTTAATACTATTATAGGTAGCTTATTTTGCTATCATTTCTAATTCAAATACTAAGTCTGTATTTGGTGGAATAGGACCTACACCTCTTTCACCATAAGCTAAATGAGCAGGAATAAAAACAATAGCTTTATCTCCTATTTTCATTTGCTCAATACCTTCAATAAAACCAGGTATTAAACCAGTTTTAGTTCCATATTTAAAAGGAATTGGAATGTATTGGTTGTAAGCAGCTCTTCTTGCGTCAAAAGTTCCAAAAGTTTTAGAAAGCTCTTCATTACTTGAATCGAACATAATTCCGTTTTCAAAGAAACCAGCATAATCGATCAATACTTCTTGACCGATATTCGGTTTAGCGCCTTCACCTTCTTTTACAATTACGTAAGATAAACCAGAAGCCGTTTTTATAGCTTTAGCTTTTAATTCAGTGATTTTATCAGCTTGTTCTTTCTTTGCGTTATTCAATTTATCTTCACTTTCTTTTTTTGAAGCAGCCTCTTCTTCAAAGTATTTTTTAAAGACTTTTGCAGCATTGAATTTCTTAGCGTTTTTACCGATTCTAATAATTTTGATAGATTCGATTTTGTCCCCTTGTTCAATTGCATCTACTACATCTTGTCCTTTAACGGTGTAGCCAAATACAGAGTGCATATTATCTAAATGTGGAGTTGCCTTGTGTGTAATAAAGAATTGACTTCCGTTAGTAAAAGGTCCGCTATTAGCCATAGAAAGTGTACCTGCTTTATCGTGTTTTAAAGTTTCGTCAAACTCATCTTTAAATACATAACCAGGACCACCAGAACCAGTACCAGTAGGGTCTCCTCCTTGGATAACGAAGTTAGAAACTACTCTGTGAAAAGTAATTCCGTCATAATATTTTTTATCTTTGAATTGAGAGTCTACAAATGGATTATTTCCTTCTGCAAGAGAAACGAAGTTAGCTACAGTTACAGGAGCTTTTTCATATTCTAATTCAGCTACAATAGTTCCTTTTGACGTTTTAATGTCTGCGTAAAGTCCATCAGGTAAATCAGCTTTAGGTGATGCACAAGATGAAATTAAAGCAACAATACTTAATACTAAACTTGTCATTTTTTTCATATTAGTTAATAATTTTTTTCAATAGATTGTAATTCGATTGTAAAGATTAGAGGTTGGTTTTTATCAATTTTTTGTTTGTCTCCTAAATAGCTATAAGCTAAAATAGAAGGGGTAATAACTTTGATAGCTTCATTAGCCTTCATTAATTTTAAAGAGTGTCGAAGGACAGGTAAAATCTCTTCTTTGTCAACAAGATAATTCAGAGTACCAATATCATTCTTTGTGTATAATACACTATCTTGTAATGTACTTATGTTATACGTATAAGCTACTGTATTACCTGCAATAGGTCTAATAGAATCCTTCAATTCTCTTTTTAAATAAGTGTACCAAAAGCCATTTTTTGAATTGATGTAAGTGCTTTCAGGGTGTGTGTCAATGTAATTGGTAATTAAATCTTCCTCACTTTTAATTAACTCCATATTCATTTTAGCAGAAGAGTGTATTACATTCTCTTTTGACTTTGAGATTGGTTTTCTTGCTGGTTCATTTTGTGCACAACTAACAAAAAGGCTTAATAAAATAGGAAAACCTAAAAACTTAATACATTTAAACATAAAACTCGTTTTTGTGTTTTGATATAATTTCTTTGAATCTTTCGATTGTTTCTTGTAGTGATAAATTTGACTTACCACCAGCCGCATTAACGTGTCCGCCTCCTTCAAAGTATTTTCGAGCCAATAAATTAACATCGAAATTACCTTGAGAACGCAGAGAAATTTTGATAATCCCCTCGTCTTTGCGCTCAATAAAGAATAAAGTTAAGTCAATTCCTTTAATTGACAAACCATAATTAACAACTCCTTCCGTATCTCCTTTAACGTGTTTAAACTCGTTTAAGTCTTCATCTGTTAAGAATATGTACGAAGTATTTAACTCAGGAAGCAATACCATATTTTGTAAAGCTCTACCTAAAAGTTGTAATCTATTATAACTACTATTGTCAAAAAGATTGTTGTGAATTTGTGGGTTATCAATTCCTTTATCAATTAATGCAGCAATCACACGGTGAGTATTTGCATTGGTTTTAGGGAATCTAAAAGAACCAGAATCTGTTACAATACCTGTATAAATACAAGTAGCAGCATCTTTATCTATATATTTAGTGAAGTTAATCTTGTCTAAGATTGTATATAAAAGTTCACAAGTAGAACCAAATTCAGGATTAGAGAACGTTAATTCTGCGAAATTACCTGGCATTTGGTGATGGTCAATCATAACAAAAGGATTCGGTAATTTTTGCAACATTTTCTCCATATCATCTCCTGTTCTAAGAAGAACATTGAAGTCTAATGTGAAAATATAATCAGAGTCAGCAATAAGTTTAGAAGTACTCTCTCTATTTTTATCATAGATTAAGATATCTTCACTTGCTGGCATCCAAGCTAAAAAATGAGGGAAATCGTTAGGAGCTACAACGTGTACATCATGTCCTATTTTTTTTAGAACATGATAAAGACCTAATGTTGAACCAATAGCATCCCCGTCTGGATTTCTATGGGGAATAATAGTAATCTTTTTTGGTGAGATTAGAATGCGTTCTAATGACTCTAAATTTTTTTCATTCATCATAATGCGAAAGTACATTATTTTGAGCTCAAAATAATGCGTTTTTCTTTAAAATGATATAAAACAAATAAATCAATAAAGAGATTTTATTATTGCGCTAAAGCTTTTAGTTCAGCTTTATCTTTTAGGATAATTTTTTTACCAGAAAGTTCGATAATCCCCTCTTTCTTAAGATCAGATAATAGTCTAATACAACTTTCTGTAGCTGTACCAACCATATTAGCTAAATCTTCACGTGAAAGTTGAATGTTTAAAGCATTTGTTTCTTGGTTTGTACCACCAACTTCTTCAAGTTTTAAAAGAATAATAGCTAAACGTTCTTTCACTGTCTTATGGGTATGATCAGCTAAGCCTTTATCAGCGTCTTTTAAGTGGTTACAAATGTCTCTGGTAACTAATAAAGAGAATTTATTGTTGTCAGTGAAGTAATCCATCATTTCCTTTTTAGGAATAAAACAGATTTGCATATCCTCAATAGCCGTAGCTGTAAGGTTAGAAGTTTCTTCATTGATGATAGAACGTTGGCCAAGTAAGTCCCCGTCTTTAGCAAGTTTTACAATAGTGTCTTTACCATTAGAATTTAGTTTTGTTAATTTACAAAAACCATCTTTGATACAATACACACCATTAAGGTTGTCACCTTCTGTAAAAATTGTCTCACCTTTTTTGACAATGAAGTGAGTTTTTGTTTCAGATATTGTTAAGAGTTCTTCCCTTGTTAATGCTTTTAAAGAACTAAACTCTCTAATTATACATTGCTCACATCTACCCATAACTAATAATTTGTGTTAAAAACTTTTTGCAAATGTACGTTTTTTTTATGATAAATATCATATATTCTGCTTTATTAAACGTAGACCTTTGTTAAAGGTATTTTGAGCATTTATTATGGATAAGAAGACGTGTTTTCATTGTGGTAATGAAGTTAACACATTCAACCGCATTGAATTTGATGAGAAGGAGTTTTGTTGCAATGGTTGCAAAACAGTTTACGAGATTTTTAGCGAAAATGATTTAGGGTGTTATTATGATATGGAGCTTACTCCTGGGGCAACTCCAGAAGATGCTAATGGTAAATATGACTTTTTAGATAAGGGAGATATCATTAATAAACTACTTGAATTTAATGAAGGTAGTACTAATATTGTGTCGCTTTACATTCCTCACATACATTGTAGTTCTTGTATTTGGATATTAGAGAATTTACACCGCTTGAATGATGGTGTATTACGTGTATTGGTTAATTTTCCAGAGAAAAAAGCAACGATTACATTTAATTCAGATAAGGTTACTTTAAAAGAGATTGTCTTGTTGCTAAACAAGATAGGATACGAGCCATATATCAGTTTAAAAAACTATGAAGAAAAACCTCAAGCTGTAGACAGAAGCTTGATGTATAAGATAGGTATTGCCTTTTTTAGTTTTGGAAATGTGATGATGTTATCGTTTCCTGAGTACTTTAATATTGATGATATTTGGATGCGTCAGTATAAAGACTTTTTTAGATGGTTAATTCTAATTTTATCTATGCCGGTTTTTCTTTATTCGGCATCTCCCTATTATGTAGCGGCGTGGAAAGGTATTAAAACAAAAAACTATACAATTGATATTCCAATGGCTTTGGGAATTATTGTAATGTTTTTACGTAGTACAATTGATATTGTATTTGATTTAGGACCTGGTTTTTTTGACAGTATGACTATGTTGGTCTTCTTTATGCTGTTAGGGAAACTATTTCAACAACGTACCTATAACTTTTTATCTTTTGAACGCGATTATAAATCGTATTTCCCGATTGCCATTACAAAATTAAGTGAAGGTGATATAGAAGAACCTGTTCAAGTGTACGATGTTGTCAAAGGAGATAGGTTGTTGATAAGAAATCAGGAGTTGATTCCTGTGGATTCGATTTTAATTTCAGGCAGTGCTTTTATAGATTATAGTTTTGTAACCGGAGAGGCAATTCCGGTTGAAAAGAAATCAGGAGATAAACTATTTGCAGGAGGAAAGCAAGTAGGTGATGTTGTGGAGATAGAAGCAATCAATACAGTGTCACAAAGTTATTTGACGCAATTGTGGAGTAATGATGTGTTTCAGAAGAAAGTGGATATGAAATACAAGACAATTACGGATACAATAAGTCATTATTTTACGCCTGTTTTACTAACAATTTCCATTTTAGCTTTTATCGGTTGGTCTTTTGTAGACTTGAATGCAGCATTTAATGTTTTTACAGCAATTTTAATTGTTGCTTGTCCTTGTGCATTAGCATTAACAGCACCATTTACATTAGGGAATGCCATTCGTATTTATGGTAGAAAGAAGTTTTACTTAAAGAACGTTACTGTTGTAGAGCAAATGGCTAAGGTAAATACGCTTGTATTTGATAAAACAGGAACAATTACAACGAATGCATCATCAGCAGTTAAATATATCGGTAGCGATTTATCGTTACAAGAACAAAGTGATATTAGAAATATAATTCGTGCATCGAATCACCCATTAAGTAGAAAATTATATAATTTCTTGACAACAAAAGTAGTTGTGAAGCCAGAGTTCTTTGAAGAGATCGCTGGAAAAGGGTTGATTGGAATCGTAAATGGACAGAAGTATTTAATCGGTTCTCCAATGTTATTAGGAGAGCAAAAAGAGAAAGTGTTAAATGAAACAGCTGTCCATATTAAGATAAATGACGAGTATAAAGGGAAGTTTATTTTTGCCAATCATTATCGTGATGGGCTAAGTGAATTATTCTCAGAATTAGATCTAAGTGGTTATAAATTAGCTATTTTGTCTGGAGATAATGATGGTGAAGCTGCGATTTTGAAAGAAATGTTGCCTAAAGGAACACAATTAGTATTTAATCAAAAGCCAGAAGAAAAACTGGAATTTGTTAAGAAATTGCAGGAGTCAGGAGGCAATGTAATGATGGTAGGAGATGGTCTTAATGATGCTGGAGCATTGGCTCAGAGTAATGTAGGGGTTTCTGTGTCTGAAAATGTCAATGTTTTTACACCTGCGAGCGATGGAATATTAGATGCTAAAATGTTTGGAAGTTTGGCATCATTCTTAAAATACTCAAAGAATTCTGTTAAAATTATCAAATTAAGTTATACCTTAGCGTTAACATATAATGTCATAGGTATCTCAGTATCAATTATGAATAAGATGTCGCCATTGGTGGCTGCAATCTTAATGCCTATAAGTACAATATCTATCATAAGTTTCGTAACAATTTTAAGTAATTATATGGCTAAGAAAAATATACGAAAAGGATGATAGAAAGATTTAGAATATGATACTTATCATATTTTAGAGAAAGGGTATATGTTAATTTTGTAACGTAAATAAAAGGTATGAGTGTTATTTATTTCTTAATCAGTATCAGCGTTGTTGTCGCTGGTATCTTTCTATACTTGTTCATCAAGTCCGTTAAGAGTGGACAGTTTGATGACTCGTATACTCCATCGGTACGTATGTTGTTTGACGATGAAGTAAAAATCACCTCAAAAGATTCGAAAGAAAAAAAGACTAACAATAAAAATCAAAAAGAAAATCAAATATAAACAACTATGGAAGTGCAACAATTTTATTATGACAACAAAATTGTAAAGAAATTTCTTTACGCTTCGATATTTTTTGGAGCAGTAGGGATGCTAGTAGGGTTACTGTTAGCAGTGATGTTTATATTTCCTAACTTAACCGATGGAATATCGTTCTTAAGTTTCGGGAGATTACGTCCTCTACACACAAATGCGGTAATTTTCGCATTCGTTGGTAACGCTATTTTTGGCGGTATTTATTACTCTTTACAAAGGTTATGTAAAGCCAGAATGTACAGTGATTTTTTAAGTAATCTTCACTTTTACGGATGGCAATTAATCTTAATAGGTGCAGTAATTACTTTGCCATTAGGGTTCACAACATCAAAAGAGTATGCCGAGTTAGAATGGCCAATTGACATTGCAATTGCAATTATTTGGGTAACATTTGGTATTAATATGATTATGACAATCATCAAGAGAAGAGAGCGTCATATTTATGTTGCTATTTGGTTCTACTTAGCTACATTCGTTACGGTGGCAGTACTTCACATCTTTAACTCATTAGAGTTACCAGTGAGTGCTTTCAAATCTTACTCAGTTTATGCTGGGGTACAAGATGCATTAGTTCAATGGTGGTATGGGCATAACGCGGTTGCGTTCTTCTTAACTACACCGTTCTTAGGGTTAATGTATTACTACTTACCAAAAGCTGCTAATAGACCAGTTTATTCTTATAGACTTTCTATTATTCACTTCTGGTCATTAATTTTCTTATACATCTGGGCGGGACCTCACCACTTATTGTATTCAGCTTTACCTGAATGGGCACAAAACTTAGGAGTAGTATTCTCTGTTATGTTGATTGCTCCATCTTGGGGAGGTATGATTAACGGTTTGTTAACGCTTCGTGGAGTATGGGATAAAGTAAGAGTAGATCCTGTTTTAAAATTCTTCGTTGTAGGTATTACTGGATACGGTATGGCTACGTTTGAAGGACCAATGTTATCATTGAAAAACGTAAACGCTATTGCTCACTTTACTGACTGGATCGTAGCTCACGTACACGTTGGTGCATTAGCTTGGAATGGATTTATGACATTCGGTATGGTTTATTGGTTAATCCCAAGAATGGTAAAAACAGATTTATATTCTAAAGCATTAGCTAACTTCCACTTCTGGATTGGTACTTTAGGTATTATTTTATATGTGATTCCATTGTATGTTGCAGGTTTCTCTCAACACTTAATGTGGAAAGACTTTAATCCAGATGGTACATTAAAATATGGTAACTTCTTAGAAACTGTTACTGCTATTATGCCAATGTATGCGATGCGTGCAATTGGAGGAACATTATACTTAGCTGGGGTACTTGTATTAATTTACAACATCTACAAAACAGTTAAAGCTGGTCAACCAGTAGAAGATGAATTAGCTGAAGCACCTGCATTAACAAGAATTTCTGCGGGAAGATTAAAAGGAGAAGGATGGCACGTATGGTTAGAAAGAAGACCAATTCAGTTTACTATTTTAACTACAATTGCTATTTTAATTGGAGGTATGGTTCAGATTATACCAACAATCTTCGTTAAGTCGAATATTCCAACTATTACAAGTGTTAAACCGTATACTCCATTAGAGTTAGAAGGTCGTGACTTATATATTAGAGAAGGTTGTGTTGGATGTCACTCTCAACAGATTCGTCCTTTCCGTTCTGAAGTTGAAAGATACGGTGAGTATTCAAAATCAGGAGAGTATGTTTATGATCACCCATTCTTATGGGGGTCTAAGAGAACAGGTCCAGATTTAATGCGTGTTGGAGGTAAATATTCTGATAGCTGGCATTATAATCACATGTTTGACCCACAATCAACATCTCCAAACTCTATTATGCCAGGTTATAAATGGTTATTTGCTAACAAAGCAAAAGATTATTCTGACATTGAGAAGAAAATGAGCGTAATGAGAACATTAGGTGTTCCTTATACAGATGAAGATATTGCTAATGCAAGAGCTTCTATTAAAGCGCAAGCAGAAGGAATTGCACTTAATTTAGAAGGAGATCCAGATTATGTTAAATCATATGAGGATAGTAAAAAACGTGCTGAAGCAAAAGGAGAAGAGTTTGTTCCAATGAGCGAGCGTGAAATTGTAGCAGTAATTGCTTACTTACAACGTTTAGGTACAGATATTAAAGAAAGAGTAGAAGAATAATATAAAAAAGTGAATCAATATGCTAAAGTTCATTAAACATAATATGGAAACGATTGGAGGGATTGAAATCTTCCCAATTATTTCGCTACTCATTTTCTTTACTTTCTTTGTTGGACTTTTTATATGGGTTGCTACCTATAAAAAAGATACAATTGAAGAATTAAGCAATATGCCATTCATGGATGATGAAGAGCAAAATGTTGATCCTAATTCAAATTAATTATGAAGAAGTTTTTTCCAGTATATGTTAGAGTACCTCTTTTATTCGCGATTTTCTTTTTCGCAATAGAATGGATAATAGGGGGAGAAAGTGACAAGCCTGCATTTATGGAACATCCAGTTGTTCTAATCTTATTAGGTTTGTTCTTATTTGCTTTGATTGCTGTAGAAATTGTAGCATCGGCAACAAATAAGATTCTGGATCGTTTAATGACGCCAGAAGAAAGAGCTGCAAAAGCTAAAGAAGAGAGTCTTCCTTTTGCTGAGTCTCCATGGGTTAAGAGGTTAATGAAGAAATTAACTAACACAAAAGAAATCCATGAAGAAAGTGATATCATGATGGATCATGATTATGACGGAATTAAAGAGTTAGATAATGATTTACCACCTTGGTGGGTTGGATTATTCTACGTAACGTTCATTTTCGCTGTGATTTACTTATTAAGATTCCACGTATTTGACGGAGATAGTCAAGTTGTAGAATACGAAAAAGAAATGATCGCTGCTAAAGAGCAAGTAGAAGAATACAAGAAAACAGCTCCAGATATGCTAACTGCAGATCAAGCTGTATTCTCTGACGATCCTGCTGTATTGGCTGCTGGTAAACAGCTTTTCGATACAAACTGTGCAATGTGTCACAAAGCAGATGGTGGAGGAGCAATTGGACCTAACTTAACAGATGATCATTGGATTTTAGGTGGAGGTATGAAAAATGTGTTCAACACTATTTCTGAAGGAGGTCGTCCTGGAAAAGGGATGGTGCCTTGGAAAACAAACTTCAAACCATCTGAAATTGAAAAAATATCATCTTATGTGATTTCTCTAAATGGTACTACTCCGGCTGAAGCAAAAGCAGCAGAAGGTGATATCATTTGGTCTAAGGCTGATTTAGCAACTGAAGGAGGAGAAGCAGATGCAGCTCCTGCTGAAGAAAATACAGAAGCTTCAAGCGACAATACTGAAGTTTCGGCTGAATAGTCAGTAGAGAATAAATGTTCTTTTTGAGCAGATTTAAACTACAATAAAATATAAAAGGCTGAGTAGAGGTAACTCGCTCAGCCTTTTTTTAAAACACAATACTATGGCTACAGAAAAAGATGAGAGTTTCCGTGACTCCATAGGTACTATTGGTAAAGATGGGAAAAGAGTTTTTCTTCACCCTAAAAAACCTTCAGGACCTTTTTACAATAAACGTAAAATAGTTAGTTATTTATTAATCGCTTTTCTATTTGCGGCTCCATTTATTAAATTGAATGGGAATCAGTTTTTATTATTTAATGTAATAGATAGAAAGTTCAACATTTTTGGTTTTCCTTTTTGGCCACAAGATTTTTATTTAGTGGTAATATCATTAATCATTGGTGTTGTTTTTGTTACTTTATTTACAGTTTCTTTTGGACGTATTTTCTGCGGTTGGATATGCCCACAGACTATTTTTATGGAAATGGTTTTTAGACGTATCGAATACTGGATTGACGGGGATAGAGGTGCTCAAATGAGGTTAGATAAACAACCTTGGAATGGTGAGAAAATTAGAAAACGTTTAACTAAATGGTTTATTTTCTTCTTGATTTCATTTTCAATTGCGAATGTATTTTTAGCGTATATCATCGGATCAGACGCTGTAATACAAATGATGAAAGAAGGGCCAGCTAACCACGTTGGAAGATTTATTGGATTATTAATATTTACGACAGTATTTTACTTTGTATTTACTTGGTTTAGAGAACAAGTATGTGTAATTGCTTGTCCTTATGGTCGTTTACAGGGAGTTTTATTAGATAATAAATCTATCATTGTAGCTTATGACCACGTAAGAGGAGAAGGAGAAAATGGTCGTGCTAAGTTTAGAAAAGACGTTGATCGTCAAGCAGCTGGAATTGGTGATTGTATCGATTGTAAGCAATGTGTAAATGTTTGTCCAACAGGTATCGATATTCGTAATGGTACTCAATTAGAATGTACAAACTGTACTGCTTGTATTGATGAATGTGATCATATGATGGAGAGTGTAGGGTTGCCAAAAGGTTTAATCCGTTACGCTTCAGAAGAAGAAATTACAGAGAATAAGAAGTTTAAGTTTACTCCAAGACAGAAAGGATATACAGCTGTTTTAGGAATTTTATCTTTCATTTTAGTAGGATTATTATTCTTAAGAACAGATGTTGAAGCAACTGTTTTACGTGTTGCAGGGCAAACATATGAACATAAAGGTGAGAACCTAAGTAATGTTTATACATTTAAGGTTGTTAATAAAACAATGCGCGATTTTGAAGACATTAGTTTTAAACTTAAAGAGCCTGAGCAAGGAGAGATTATTTTGGTAGGGAAACCTATTATTAAAGTAGAAAAAGAAGGTTATGCAGAAGGAACAATGTTTATTGAAGTACCTCAATATTTATTAGAAAGCCACCGTACTAAAGTTAAAATTGAGGTGTATGATGGTGATAAATTGATACAAACAACTTCAACAAACTTCCTTGGACCAAGAACATTAGATTAATTTAAAATTTGTTAGGTATGAAATTTAATTTTGGAACAGGAATTGTAATTGCTATGGGATTATTCATGGTGTTTATATTACAGTATGTTATAAGAGTTCAAGTTAATCCGAAATTTGATAATGAGTTGGTTACTGAGAACTATTATCAACAAGAAATAGAAGTTGATGGAAGACACGATAGAGAAGTTGCGGCTTTGAAATTATCTCGTCCAGTTGGAATAGAAGTATCATCGGAAGGTGTTGTTGTTTCTTTTCCTAAAGAATTTGATTATAAAAAAATTACCGGTAAAATATTCCTATATAGACCGTCTAACCAGAAATTAGACTTTGATATTCCTATATCTTTGTCTTCTTCCAATTTGCTCATACCTAACACAAATTTGGTAGACGGTCGTTGGGATATTGCTATCGAATGGAATTATGAGGGTTCTGATTATAGAAACATAAATAAGTTAACAGTTAAATAGTTTAATCGTGATTACTGCACTTATTTTTGGGTTAGTCAGCAGTCTACATTGTATTGGTATGTGTGGACCAATTGCTATGATGTTACCCGTTTCTAAGAACAATCAATCTAAAAAGGCTATGCAGATATTCACCTATCACTTAGGTAGGATATCTGCATATTCTATTTTAGGACTTGTCTTTGGACTTTTTGGTAAAGGATTTTACATTGCTGGACTTCAACAGCAAATGTCAATTGTAGTTGGTGTTTTAATGATTTTATTCGTTTTGATACCGCAGAATAAACTGGGGAGTTTAAACTTTTTAAAGCCGATCTATAAGCTTACAAGTAAATTAAAGAAAGCACTTGGTGCTCAATTTAAAAAGCA
This sequence comes from Myroides sp. C1519, assembly GCF_038039755.1. Lineage (NCBI taxonomy): Bacteria > Pseudomonadati > Bacteroidota > Flavobacteriia > Flavobacteriales > Flavobacteriaceae > Myroides > Myroides sp. C1519. Next base: position 127,304 of record NZ_JBBPHM010000005.1, on the reverse strand, counting down.
AGATATTAAGTCTTTATATATGATCGGATTTTTTAATGGCTTTTTACCTTGCGGAATGGTATACGTTGCTCTTTTTGGAGCATTAGCTACACAGAATATTGTTTTAGGTATGCTTTATATGGCATTATTTGGTGTAGGTACAATTCCGTTAATGAGTTCGGTAGTTTATGTTAGAGATTTATTCTCTACGAAGGTTAGAAATGCTATAATGAAGTACTACCCGTTGATTATTGTCCTTTTTGGTATGCTATTTATATTAAGAGGTTTGGGATTAGATATTCCATTTATATCTCCTGATAACTTAAATTTATTTGTTAGAGGAGAAGCAAATTGTTAGTTTGTTAAAAGCTTGTTGTCAGTGTGTTGTGTTTTTATGTCCATAAAAAATAAAAAAAGTTACTTTTTTAAGTGACTTTTCTACAACATGGTTGTCTTAATAATAACAAACAGATAAAAGTGCTTTTAAAATGCTATGAAAAGAAATTAAATTCATTGATCTGTTTGACTTAGTACTTTGATAAAATGTATTAAGATTGCTATGAAAAGAGAATACAAAAAAAAGGTAACTTATATAAGTTACCTTTTTTTTTACTTTATAATTAGCTCTTGACGTTTTAAATAATCAACAGCATGTCTTCCTTCGTTGAACAATAAATCCAAAATACTCAAGTTATTTAAGAATCCGTGTTTCTCATCAAAAACTTGGACATAACTTTCAAAAGAATTAGTGTCTTTTTTACCATTAACTAATGATCTAAAATCAGATATATCTTCAGTCAATTCTTTTTCAAACTCAATTGTTTTTTCAAAAGGAATAGAAATACCTAAACAAGAATTAACAACTTCATGTATTTGTAGATTTAAGTCTAACATAAAGTCATGTTTTCCTTCGAAAATAGCACGTATATCGTCTTCAAAGTACTCAAAGTAAGGAGAAGTTCTATACGCAGCTTCTAAGCTCTTAAAATGCTGTTTTTGCCATCCAAAAGCATGCTCGATTCTTGTGTCTTTAAATTTCTTATGTGTATCATCGCTGTGCTTAACCGGAATATTCAACATTTGAATTCCATTAGCACTATAGATATACATTCTATTTCTGTTCGTTTGTTTCTGAAAATTATCTTCTACTTCAAACATTACACTGTCAGCTTGTAACATAGCTACATAATGGCTAACAGACGCAAAGTAAGTAGGATGAATAAGAATGTTATTCATTTTATCAATTAAAATTTAGAATTCTTTTTTTCTTTTCTCTTTTTGTAAGTGTTGTAACCTACAAGACCAAATACAATAACTAAGAAGTAAGGGAAGTAAGAAACTTGTTTTCCATTACCATTAACTGTTGTAAACAATCTGTCCCATCTGATTTTATCGATTGCTTGTCCCCATGGAATAGCTTGATCTAAACTCATCCAAACAAATACAGGTTTACCTACAATATGGTCTTCTGGTACATACCCCCAATATCTACTATCTTCAGATCTATTTCTATTATCTCCCATCATAAAGTAATAGTTTTGTTGGAAAGTATATTTATCAGTAGCTACGTCATTAATATAGATTTGACCATTTTTAACCTCCAATTTATTGTGTTCATATACTGAAATAGCACGTTGGTAGAATGGTAAATTCTCTTGTGTTAATGTTACAGTTTCACCTTCTGCAGGAATATGAATAGGACCTAAGTTTTCTTCGTTCCAACCAACTTGATTGTGAGGGAACAACATTTTAGACACAATAGGAGTGATTTGATCTTGGTAATCTTTAGGTAGTCCTTTTTGAACACTAACCACACCAGTTACAGATCTTAGAACTTCAGCTGCCTCATCAGTAACTGCCCCAAGTATAATAGTTGTAGGGTCATTGTTGTAGTAACTTGCTCCTTCACGTAAATCTAAACGTTTGATAAGTGAGTTAAAATCGATTGATGAACCATCTGTTTTTACCGTATATGTAAACTGTAATTTAGCACGGTCATTCAATTTCATTTTTTCTCCATTGATGTAAACATCTCCATCTTTAATAGATAAGTTTTCACCAGGAAGACCAACTGCTCTTTTAACGTAATTCGTCTTTTTATCGATAGGTTTATCAACAGCAGGACGGCGTAATGGATCGTTAAACTGATATACGGTATCTGTAGGCCAGTTGAATACAACTATATCATTGTGTTGTACCTTTTGGAAACCAGGTAATCTAAAATAAGGTAAATGAGGTTTCTTTAAGTATGAGTTAAGCTTAGTACCAGGAATAGTATCGTGTACCATTGGTAAAGCTACTGTTGTCATAGGTGTTCTTGCACCATAGTGAAACTTACTCACAAATAAGAAATCACCTACTAATAACGTTTTTTCTAATGATGACGTTGGAATTGTATATGGTTGGATTACATACGTATGTATAATTGTAGCAACAACAACAGCAAACAAGATAGAGCTTACAGTCTCTCCTGAGTTACTTTCTGCTTTTGTACTTCTGTTTTCAACATATTTAGCATCCGTAGCATAGTTAATATAGAAGATATAAAGGCCTAAAGTTACAACACCAAGTACAGTGTCAATAGCTTTGTTTTTACCAAAACTTCTCAATATTTCAACCCATACTACTGGGAACATAATCAAGTTTACAATCGGAATAAAAAGTAGGATAACCCACCATTTAGGTCTGTTAATGATACCCATTAATACAATTGCATTGTAAACAGGTACTATTGCTTCCCAACTTTTTCTACCTGCTTTCACATATAATTTCCAAGTTCCAAGAAAATGAATTACTTGAACAAGTAGGAAAAATAGAAACCATTGCGTCATTGTCATAGCGAATAATTATTTAATGTAAGATGTGAAGGTAATTATTTTTTCAAATTAAGAACGTCCTTCATCGAAAAAACTCCTTTTTTATTTTGAATCCACTCTGCAGCAATTACAGCTCCTAAAGCAAATCCTTCACGACTATGTGCCGTGTGTTTTATCTCTATTTGGTCAATTTCTGAGTCGTAGAAAACACTATGAGTTCCAGGAACAGCATCTTCTCTAATAGCGTCAATATGAATCTCATTTGCTTTAGCGTCGTTTAAAGTCCACTTTTCATAGCCTGAGTTTTCTATGATTCCATTAGCTAACGAAATAGCAGTACCACTCGGAGCATCCAACTTTTGAGTATGGTGAATTTCTTCCATTGATACATTGTATTCCTTTAGGTTACTCATCATTTTTGCCAAATAATTATTTAGTTCAAAAAAGACATTAACTCCAACGCTGAAGTTAGAACCATAAAGGAAAGCTCCTTCTTTTTGTTGACACAAATCAACCATTTCTTGGTAATGTTCTAACCAACCTGTAGTACCCGAAATAACAGGTACTTGATGATTTAAACAAGTCGTAATATTTTCAACAGCTGCTGTTGGTACACTAAAGTCAATAGCAACATCAGCCTGTTCAAGTCCTGTATAAGCATCATTACTATGTTTTTTTAATACAATAGTATGACCTCTTTCTATAGCGATACGTTCAATGATTTTACCCATTTTCCCGTAACCTAATAATGCAATTTTCATAAATAGTTTTTTTTAAAAACGATATTGAACGTTAATAGCGTATTGGAATTGATTAGGAGTTTCAATCTGATTGTATTCAAAAGCAGGTTTAATAGTCAAGTTTTCATTGACGTTAAACTGCATTAAATGCGCATCAACATTGGCATCAACAATACTTAAAATATAAAAACCAACAGTGATTACAACAGACAAATCACGGTTACGTCTATAGAACTTTTGAGCCTCTAACAAACGGTCGTTGTCTAAGCCACCAAAAGTAGGATCGTCAACATTGTGAATACCTTGTAATCTGTTTTTATATTCGTTTCTATAGCGAGTATATTGTCTTTGGTTATCAATCCAAAAATAAGTAGGTACACCAATTCCGGCATAAACCAATGGTAATTTCCAGTATTTACCATTGTTAATCTGTCCTAATCCAGGAACAACAGACGCAAAGAATGCAGCACGAGCTGGCGCTAATGGATCCATTGGTTTTTCTTCAATATTACTAATTGAAGGAACAGATTTATTTTTCTCTTTTTTATTCTGTGCAAATGTGGGGTTACAGAATACAGTGAAGAGAAACATCAAGATTAAAAGATTACTTCTCACTAATTTTCTAAAAGTTTGATAATACGATTTAGATCTTCTTCAGAGTGGAAAGGAATAGATATTTTACCTTTACCATTAGCAGAAGCCTTTATGTCTACTTTAGTTCCGAAAAACTGACCAAAAGATCTTGTATAGTTTTCTGGAATTTTAAATTCGTTTGTTGTTTTTGGCACTTCAGGAGTAAGAATACCTTTCAGCGACAATTGATAATTCTTAACGATAGCTTCCGTTTCTCTTACAGACAAATTCTCTGTAATAATTTTGTGGTAGATATCTGTTTGAGCGTCAAGATCCTCAATGTTTATAATTGCACGACCGTGTCCCATTGTGATGAAACCATCTCTAATTCCCGTTTGAATAATTGGGTCAAGGCGTAACAATCTCAAGTAATTTGCAATAGTTGATCTTTTTTTACCAACACGCTCACTAACTTGTTCTTGTGTAAGATCAATTTCGTCCATTAAGCGTTGATAAGAAAGTGCAATTTCGATAGGGTCTAAATCGTGACGTTGGATGTTTTCAACCAATGCCATAGTCAACGACTCATTATCGTTTGCAATTCGGATATACGCAGGAATAGTTTGAAGACCAACTAATTTAGAAGCACGTAATCTGCGTTCTCCTGAAATTAATTGATATTTATTATAGTTAGTTTTTCTAACAGTAATAGGTTGAATTACCCCAAGCTCGTGAATACTTGTTGCTAATTCACTAAGAGACTCCTCATTGAAATTAGTTCTTGGTTGAAAAGGGTTAATTTCAATAGAATCAACGTCTAATTCAATAATATTTCCAATAACTTTATCAGCATTAGTATCTTCTATCGACTTGATATCATTTTCAGGATCTTTTAAAAGAGCCGATAGACCTCGTCCTAAAGCTTGTTTTTTAATCGCCTTTGCCATAATACTCTAAAAATATCGTTTTGGGTATTAACTATTTTTACGAATAACCTCTTCTGCCAAGTTTATATAATTGGTAGCTCCTCTACTCGTAGCGTCATAGTTTATGATACTTTCTCCAAAACTTGGAGCTTCACTCAGTTTTACATTTCGTTGAATAATAGTGTCAAACACCATATCGTTGAAGTGTTTTTGTACTTCTTCTACAACTTGATTAGACAATCGTAAACGAGAATCATACATAGTCAGTAACAATCCTTCGATGTCTAAATTAGCGTTGTGTATTTTTTGAACACTTTTAATTGTGTTTAATAGTTTACCTAAACCTTCCAATGCAAAATACTCACATTGAATTGGAATAATAACAGAATCCGCAGCTGTAAGTGCGTTTAAAGTTAATAGCCCTAAAGAAGGAGCACAATCGATTATAATATAATCATATTGTTCCTTTATAGATTGTAATGCTTGTTTAAGCATATACTCACGATTTGGTTTGTCAACCAATTCTATTTCAATCGCAACTAAATCAATGTGCGCTGGAATCAAGCTTACATTAGGTGCTGTACAGTCTACAATAGCCTCTTCTGGAGTATAGCTGTGCTCTAATATTTCATACGTTCCAATTTCAACTGCATCTACATCTACACCTAAGCCAGAAGTTGTATTAGCCTGAGGATCTGCGTCTATTAATAAGACTTTTTTCTCAAGTGCTCCTAAAGAAGCTGCAAGATTGACAGATGTAGTTGTTTTTCCAACACCACCTTTTTGATTAGCAATAGCAATGATTTTACCCATTTTACCAAAAGAATATTTTTATAAGTGGTAAAAATACGATTTTTTGTGGGTATACGAAATCTTATTTATTAACATTTTGCTAAATTCATTATGATTCAGCACGTTATAAAAATAGATGCTATCTAAAAATTAAATAGCATCTATTTATCATTCAATATATGTAAAATTGAATTTATTTCTTTTTAGTCATTGCTTCAAGCATATCCCACATTTCTGAAGGAATTTTTTCAAGCATATTGAACTCTCCAGCGCCTTGTAGCCATTCTCCTCCGTCAATCGTAATAACCTCACCATTAACGTATGACGAGAAGTCAGATACTAAATAAGCTGCTAAGTTTGCCAATTCTTGGTGTTCTCCAACACGGCGCAATGGCACTTTTTTAGTAACGTCAAATTTATCTTTTAAATCACCAGGAAGTAATCTGTCCCAAGCTCCTTTTGTAGGGAATGGACCTGGAGCAATAGCGTTAGAACGGATACCATATTTAGCCCATTCTACAGCTAAACTACGCGTCATTGCAAGTACCCCTGCTTTTGCAGTTGCCGATGGAACTACATAACCAGAACCTGTCCAAGCATAAGTAGTTGTAATGTTTAAAACCACCTTGTTTTTTTCGCCTTTTTCAATCCAATGTTTACCAAAAGCTAATGTACAGTTTTTCGTTCCTTTCAATACAATATCGATAATTGTATCAAAAGCGTTAGAAGACAAACGCTCAGTAGGAGAGATGAAGTTTCCAGCAGCATTGTTTAATAAAACATCTACTTTACCAAATTTATCCACTACCGTTTGTAACATATTTTCTACTTGGTCATAATGACGAACGTCACAAGCGATAGGTAAACAAGTACCTTTTGTCTCTTCTTCTAATTCCTTAGCAGTATTTTGTAGTTTCTCTAAATCTCTTGATGTGATGGCTACTTTTGCCCCCAATTCTAAGAAGTATTTAGTCATAGACTTTCCTAAGCCACTTCCTCCTCCTGTAACTACAATTACTTTATCGTTTAAAGCTCCATCTTGAAGCATCTTTCCTGTGAAACTCATAATTTATGTTTTTTGATATAAAGTTAAATATACAAAAAAAGATATATGCACGCATATATCTTTGTCTTTACCTCGGTTTAATTTTAACCGATTAGAAAGTGATAGGGTAGCCTATATTTGAAATATCTGACTTTAGTTCCTCCCAATCTTCTAAATCGCTATTTAAAGTTAATACCATTTCTTTTGTTAGAGGTACCCCTTTGTAAATGTTACAAACACTTTCAATAGCTTCACTCGATAAATTGTCTAATTCATCGTCAAAGTAATAAGACAATACCCAATCAATATAGGTCATCGGGTTTCCGTCAAAAATGTATAAATGGTCATTAGAACCATCGTCTTTGTACTTGATATTTCCAACGGTCCATTCTTCTTGCTCATTTGTCCACAAGCAATACGTAGTTCCAATTGAAGCAACGGGTTCTCCAAAAATAAACTCATTAAAGTGTACTGGTAAGTTTAAAGTAAGCTCACTTTTAGCAGGTAACTTAGCCTCATAATCATATAATTCGTGGTCAAATCCATTAATTACAACCCCGTTTTTTGTAAAAAGAATCAACATTTCATTCCCTTCACCGTCTCTCATTTGAAAGAACTCTTGTCCTTCATTCCATTTGTTGTTATACGAGTAATATCTATATTCCCATTCTGGAGAAAAAATAGCTTCTAATACAGACAGTGCTTTACACAATGTTTGCAATTCTGCTGGTTTAGGTAAATTCATTCTATGAGTAGAAGATAATTCCATAATTGCGCTTTTAGTTTTTCTGTGAACTAAGATAGGGAAATTTGGTCAATAGCTTTTACACAAAAAAAGGCATATAATTAAATATGCCTTTTCGTATCTTATAAAGTAATAATATCAAAATCTTGTTCTAACGGTTGTTGTTTGTCAAACAACGCTTTGATTAAATCATCACCGTATTCTTTGTAATAAACGGAGAAGTTTACAATTCTCTCTTGTAAACTGTTGTTTGGAAACAACTCATTTTGCAGCATAGCGATGCGTTCCAATTGGTCTTTATGACTCCTTTTTTCAGCTTTCATCAATCGCTTTTCAAGGTTGTCCAAGCCTTTCAACTGCTTTTTAGATTGCGCCTGCACAGCACCAATAAATGATTTATCTGTTTTTGCAGCAATTTCTTCTAACGTTTTAAACTGGTCAATTAGCACTTGGCGTTGTTGGTCAAAGTTGAATTCAATCTCAGAATATGCTTTCGTTTTTACATCCATTAACGGTTGTTGCTTCATAAACATATCGCTCCACGACAAGTTTAATTTATCCATCTTATCCACTTGCTTTTGCGTAGCCAATAATACTGAGTTTCTCAGTAATAACATTGGAAAAGTAATTTGGTGTAGTTCAAATACCTTTTTCAATTCTAACCAATAAGCCAATTCACCACCACCACCGATATAACATAGGTTAGGCAGAATAGTCTCTTGGTATAAAGGTCTAAGAATCACATTAGGACTAAAGCGTTCAGGATGTGCATAAAGTTCAGCCAACAACTCCTCTTTCGTAAATTGAATAGGAGTGTGGTTCACTTTATAGACATCATTTTCAAACACAATTCGCTCGCGCAAATCATCTAAGATGTAAAACAAGTTAATCTCTCTCGGATTTACCTGTATCAAGTAATCATTTAAAATAGGGAAACTCTTTTCAACTTCTTTAATTGCACTTTGGTTTAGCAGTTCTTGCTCCACATAAGGAATAAAAAGTTTCTTTAACTCCACATCATCTCCATCCACGATTACTAAACCATAAGCAGCAAAAAGTTCATTTGCCAAATAGCGAGTAGCATCTGTAAGATTGTTGTGTTTTAAATAAGCCGACTCAAACAAGTCTTTTATTTTTTGCGCATTAGCACCAACACCAACGTGAGCTTTAAACACTTCAAATACTTTATCTAATCCCTCTGTGCTCAAACGCCCTACAGGACCTTTGCTTTCTTTGTTCCAACAGATGACTTTTTCGTCAAAAATGAAGTGATTAATCTCTTCAAAATCGTGGTCTTCAGTTGCCATCCAATAGATAGGTACAAAGTTGTTTTGAGGGTATTCTTTTTTCAATTGTTCTGTCAAATTAATAACAGAGATAATTTTATATAAGAAGTATAGTGGCCCTGTAAATAAGTTTAGCTGATGTCCTGTTGTAATGGTAAACGTGTTTTCGTTTGCCAACGACTGAATATTAGCAATAGTTTTATCAGAAGCCGATACGTTAGTATATTGTTGTAATAGCGCCTTAGTAAGCACCTGTCTGTTTGCAACAGGAAAATTGTTTTGTTTCTCAGCTATTTGTTTTCCAAAATTCTCCAAAGTAGGAAAGTTGTTGTACAACGGTTTTAAAGTATCTACCTGATTTAGGTAGTCCACCATTAACTTTGAAAAATAGCCCGAGTTTTGAAACGTGATTTTATCTAAAGGCATAGTTATTATTTTTTGCTAATTTAAAAAAATAAAACGGGGTAGGGTATCCTTTAACGTTGGGTTAATATATTTTATTCCTATTTTGAATAGTAGTATCTTTGCGCCCAAATTTGGAAACACTGTGAATACAACAATTACTTTTATAACCCCTCCTTTTACACAACTTAACACCCCATATCCTGCAACAGCCTATATCAAAGGATTTTTGAATACCCTTGACATATCGGCTTATCAATCGGATTTAGGGATAGAAGTTATATTAACCTTATTTAGTACGGAAGGGTTAAAGCAATTGTTTGACTATATTCACGAACACGCAGAAGAAGTATCTGCTAATACCCATCGTATCTTAGCGTTAGAAGAGGATTACATTGCTACAATCGGTCCTGTTATTGCTTTCTTACAAGGGAAGAATCCTACTTTAGCTCACGCTATTGTTCAAGAGGACTTCTTGCCTCGTGCTTCTCGTTTTGAGCAGTTGGAGGAGTTAGAATGGGCGTTTGGAACAATGGGAATTATTGATAAAGCCAAGCACTTAGCAACGCTTTATTTAGAAGATATTTCTGACTTAATTGTAGAAACTGTTGATAGTAATTTCGGTTTTAGTCGTTATGCTGAACGATTAGGTCGTTCTGCTCATTCTTTTGACGAACTATATAATGCGTTACAACAACCGTTGACGTATATCGACGAAATTACAGTTGCTCTATTGTCTAAAATAATCGATAAGTCTAATCCTAAGATTGTCGGGTTTTCAGTGCCTTTCCCAGGAAATTTATACAGTAGTTTTCGCTGTGCACAGTGGATTAAAAAACACCATCCTCACATCAAGATTACTATGGGCGGTGGTTTTCCAAATACAGAACTACGTTCGTTAAAAGACGTAAGGGTATTTGAGTTTTTCGATTTCATTACTTTAGACGATGGTGAGGCTCCTTTGGAGAACTTGATTTTATATGTAGAAGGGAAGATTGCACAAGAGGAATTAAAGCGTACGTTAGTTGCCAAAGACAATGAGGTGGTTTATATCAACAATCCATTGAAACGCGACTATAAACAATCGGAAGTGGGAACACCTGATTATTCAGATTTACCATTGACGGAATATATATCAGTTATTGAAATTGTCAATCCAATGCACCGAATGTGGAGTGATGGGCGATGGAATAAACTAACAATGGCACACGGTTGTTATTGGGGTAAATGTACTTTCTGTGATATTAGTTTAGACTATATCAAGGTGTACGAGCCTATTGCAGCCAAGCAGATTGTTGATAGAATGCAAACGCTGATTGAGCAAACAGGGGAAACAGGTTTTCACTTTGTAGACGAAGCAGCACCACCAGCTTTAATGCGTGAAGTTGCTTTAGAAATCTTGCGTAGAAAGTTAACCGTAACGTGGTGGACAAATATTCGCTTTGAAAAGAGCTTTACGCGTGATTTGTGTTTATTGCTAAAGGCATCAGGTTGTATTGCTGTTTCAGGGGGATTAGAAGTTGCCTCAGACCGTTTGTTGAAATTAATTGACAAAGGAGTAACAGTAGAACAAGTAGCTCGTGTGAATAGAAACTTTACAGAAGCTGGTGTGTTAGTTCACGCGTATTTGATGTATGGTTTCCCAACGCAAACAGCTCAAGAAACGATAGACAGTTTAGAGATGGTACGTCAGCTATTTGAAGCTGGGGTAATGCAGTCTGGTTTCTGGCATCAATTTGCAATGACAGCCCACTCGCCAGTGGGTATGAATCCTGAAAAATACAAAGTAAACAGTCTTTTGCAAGAAGAAGGAAGTTTTGCAAATAACGATGTACCACACGAAGAAATGAGTGGCGCTATACACGATAAGTTTTCATTTGGATTAAAGAAATCGCTGTTTAACTATATGCACGGTATGTGTTTTGACTGGCCATTAAACGAGTGGTTTGACTTCAAAGTACCCCGTACAAGTATTCAGCCAGATTATATATTTAGTTGTTTGAATAACGAGCCGTTGCCTGTGTTTAAACCAAATCAAAAAGTATGTTGGTTGGGAACTTTTCCTTTTGTTGAATATTTCGAGAAAAAGAAGAAGGGTAGAGTATTTGAAATGGCACAGTTGATTTTTTACACTAAGAAAGAAACAGTAACAGTAGATGTTGATAGAGTAGTAGGAGATTGGTTTGTACAGTTTGTTGAACAGCTAAAAGAAAAAGCATCACAAACGATGACATATCAAGAAATGAAGAAGAGTTTTGAGGAGTTTACCAATGAAGACTTTGAACCATTCTGGTATTCAAAACCAGCACAAGCCTTGAGAGATATGGCTTTATTAGTGTTATAAATAGAGATTGAATGATATAAAAAAAGCCGCTATATAGCGGCTTTTTCTGTATATCTTTGATTGAGGTCTTTTAAGAATTTAATCTCATTAAAATCATTTACAAAGCCAGATTGTATACCTTTTTCTAAGGCAGTGTCTAATAATTCCCTTTTGCTTTCTGTTTGTTCAAATAATTCCATAGCTGCTTTTACAACTTCATTTACAGAAGAATATTTTCCTCTTTGAATTTGTACATTGATAAAGTTATCAAAATAGTCTCCTAATATTATTTGAGTACTTTTTTCCATATTGAAATTAACTATGTTACAAATGTAATTGTATTGAGAGGAATATCAACTATTTATTTTAATAAATTTAATATAAATAATTGTATATCAGTTGTTTGTTGTGTTATGTTTTCTGACTTCTTGTTCTATCTTTTTTAAAGCAGTTTCTGTTTTGTAAATAAGGAATGCTATATAAAGTGTGAGTACTATAAAATACAAACTCTCGCCAATGTTTATAAAAGGAAATAGATAGGCTAAGACAGTATAAATAGCTGAGGTAGCACCAAAATAAAGCATTAGTTTACCACTATATTTTTGTGCAAACTCCCAATTGCGTTGGTTTTTCATAGCACGATAAGTTTTATAACCTATAAAACCATTTATCGTTTTAATTTGTGGACAAATAAGTCCTAACAGAATAAAAATAACAGATGTTATTATTAAAATAATCATACGTATTTAATTAGCTGTTGTTAATGATTCTAAGGTTACTTCACTCCATTGAATAGTGACAGTTAGATAAATCATTAAAGCAATAATTGCTGTATATAAGATTTTTTCATACAGACGAAATGGGTCAGTCGTGTGTTTGAATCTACTGTAAATTCCGCCTCCTATTATTATAATAACTGGAATATAGATAAGAGCGATTAATCCAATAATACCATTATTTAGAATAAAGGAAAGTGCCCCTCCTAACAAAATAAGCAGAGCAGAAATTCTTAGCAGTTTATTGATAAATGGAACAATTTTATGTATATCATACTTTGCTTTTCGCTCATCTGATAACGTATTATAACCAGATAATAATCCGTCGGCATTATCAACAGTTAAAATGAAGCTAAGTGCAAATAATATTGCTGCGGTAACTATAAACGGAATCATCTATTTACTGTTTAATAAAGTTAGCAATAAGTGGTACAATCTCTTTGTGTAACGGTAGCAATGGTTTGCTGTAAGTAGCTAAGTTTTCTTCGTCTTTTTCTACTGTTTTCAATACGTGATTCATCCCTTTTATGGTTGTTAAAGTAGCTGTTGGTAACGCTTTTTTAAGGTATTCACCTTGTTCAGTAACCACTTGCAAATCTTTATCTCCTTGAACAATAAGTACAGGTACATTTACTTTTTTAATTTCTTCTGTCGGATTGTATTTCATCCACGAAATTAAATACGCTTGATTGCCTGGATTATACAATCCTTGTAGCATTGGCGGAATATCAGTAGCGGGTTTACCACTTTTCAGTTGTGCGTGAATCGCTTTAATCTGTGTTTCAAAAAAAGGCATTTGTTTTATCAATTGCCAATCCATTATTTGGTCTATCGACTCTCCCGCACCTTGTAGAGAAACAAAATGTGTTACTTCTTTATTTTGAATAGTAGCCAGATTTGCCATCAACGCACCTTCACTATGTCCGATTAAAGTGATAGAAGGGTATTGATTTTTAAAATGAGCAATGATGAGGTTCACGTCTTTTACATTTTCGTCAAAGTCGTGTGTATAGTCTTTAATGGTATTGTTCTTCAATTTAGTGATAATGCGTTTGTCAAAAGTAAAGACATTAATGCCCTCTTGTTGTAACCCCTCAGCTAATAGTTTGTAGGAATTAGCATTCAAAGAAGGGAGGCTATTTCCATTTCGATCAGTAGGTCCAGAACCAGCAATGATAATAGCTAACTGCTTGCTTTCTGATTTTGCTTTGTATAAATCGCCTTGTAATTCTGCATCAATATCGATGGTTTGTGTTTGGGCAAAAGCAGGAGCAATTGCTAAACACAAGATAAGTGTGTGTAGTAGTTTTTTCATAGTTGGTTAGTATAGTGTTGTTACAAGTCGTGTTAGCGTATCAGTGATTAAAATAATCAAGATAAATAAAATAATGTGTCCTGCTTTTTTCATATGTGTTGCTGTTTTAAAGCCTTGATATATATAGTAGGAAAAGGCAATTAGCGCTAAAATAGAAACTATCCCCATAATAAAAAGAGGAGCTAATTCAGCTAAATTTTCAATAATAGCCTCTTGGTCGTTTGCATTTTCGATTAAGAATGTTGCCATTTTACTTGATTTACCATCAATATCAAAGAAAATCAAGACATACATGATCATACGTGAAATCAGTACTACATTAACAATATCAATGAATCGTGTCTTAGAATTGATAAATTTTCCAAAAACAAATAAGGTAATAGTCATCAATAGCGTTGAAATGATATTGTCTGCTAATGTTTGAAAGATAGTAGGAGCCTTCATAATTGTTGCCATTTTCAAAATAGCAATTCCTCTTGACATAGTGAAAGTCTGTAGGATACAACTTAGAATTGCAACTCCAATTCCGATAAAGAGTAATTTCTTCTCTTGTACATAATCAAACGGTTTAAATAGTGATTTGATAGTCATAAGGTTGGTTTTAATAGGGTATTATTCATTTTGTAGCTTGGTGATATGAGCAATTATGTCATCTAATTTATTTCGAACAGTAGGGTAGCTGATATTCATTTGTTGTGCCATCTGCTTTAAGCTACCACTATTGAGAAAAAAAGTTAAGATGAAATCTTGTTCTTCTTGTGGTAACTGCAATAAAAGGGGGAGTTGAAACTTCCCATTAACAGTAGTTTCGCAAGTCTCACACGTTAATTGTGCTACTTTTAGTTTGCTTTCACAACTTGGACAACTGATAGGTAGTTTGTATTTTATTGACATAGATATTAGTTTTGTTAAACCAAATGTAAATAAAATTAATATTATATTCAATATATAAGAAAACAAAAAGCCCATAATGAAGATTACAGGCTTTTCTCGTTTGTAAATAAAAAGTAGGTTACTTTATCGCAACAAGCATACTTGGGTTGTATGCTTTAGAGTTGAGTAACAATTTTACACCTTTGGCATCAGTATCATAAAATCGTATTTCAACAACTATAAAAGTTAATACATTATTCATAGGACAAATGTTGTGCCACAGGTGTTCTTCTACAAGGTTATTTTCAGAATTAAAATCAATAATTTCTTCATATTGAATGGGGTGTATAGAAAAGGCATTCGGCAATAAAAACCAAGTGCTAATGTGTAACGAAGCTTACTTGTAATCTTTCGGAATAAAAAACAAAAGCAGATGATAAGAAGATTATCTTATCACTATCTCATACGGTATTAAGTCGTAATTACCTCGTAATTAAGTCGTAATTCGTTCGCGAAAAAGGCCTTTAGGTGAGGTAATTACGACTTATTTACGGCTTATTTACGACTAAATGTCATTTAAAACCCTTTCAATCCCTTTATAGATAAGGGTTTAGAGAGAATTGAGTACAAAAGTGGGACGGAGTTTATAGTGCATATGATGTCATTTGATGTCATTTGATAGCAAATGATGTCAAAATAACCGCTTTGTCAATTTCTTTGTTTGGGCAATTTCTACTTTTGCATTAGATATAACAGACATTTGTTCTGCTTATTACCCCAATACAAGCTTGCTAAGTTCTTTGATATCCTTGTAAAACATAAATATCCGTTTGTTATAACTTAACTACTGCTTGAATTATAGTCGTAACTTATTCGAGACTGACACCACACAAATTCGAGAGATGTTCGGAAAACACCCCCTGTTTCCGAGCGAATGTGGGCGTTGTGTCGAACTTGTCTCGAACAAGGTGTAAATAAAATAGCTGTAAGCCTTGTGTTTACTGTGATACCCAAAACAGCATCTGTGCACTAAACAACTATAATTAAGGGGAAAACAACAAGTAGTTTGTTGTCATAAAGGCGAGAGCACAAAAACCAAAATAGGTTTATACCTTACATCTTGTTGGCATCATTGCCAGTTGAAACAATCAGATATAGGCATAAAAAAACACAGCCATCCTAAGATAGCTGTGTTGTATAAATTCAATTGAATTATTCGTTTATTTTCTACCAATAAGTAGCAGTTGAAAATAATTCATTTGCTGGATATAAATTAGTAGGGTCTATTTTTTTAGATAAGATAGGATCTACACTGATGTCGGCTTTTTTAATTTTAACTTCCATATCGTAGATTTTCTCATTAGACTCTTGCTTATAAATAGTCACTTTCAGTTTGTTTTTCTTCAAATCAAGAACCGTAAAGTTATCTTTTGCTTCTTCAGCATAAGCGTAACTATCAGTAGCGTAATTCAAATCTTGTACTGCTACAGTTCCTTCTTGTAAGATTCCCTCTTTAAAAGTGGCTTTGTATTTTACTTTACCCTTTTCAAAGTATTGGCATAAACCATCAAGGTTATTTTCTTTTAGCGTGTATTTGTAAACAGTATTTCCTTCTGCATCAGCAATAGTACGGTTAAGCGTTTCTGTACTAACATACGTATCAGTTGCTAAAACCACACCTGTTGTTGGATCATTGTAGATAGTCTCTTTTAATTCTCCATTACTATAAGTATTTGTTGTAACCGCATTCCACGTTTGCTCAGTTAAGACTCCTTGGTAAGGCATACCTTCACTATATTGTACACGTGAAACTTCATTACCTTCGTCGTCATAAGAGAAGTACATTCCGTGTAATACATCATCTTTGTATTCTCCTGAAGATTGAAGTTCTCCTTGAAGAAACTCTTCAATTTTCACTTTCTCTCCGTTTTCGTAATATGTTTTACTTGCAATAGTGTTTCCTTCATTTTCAGAATCGTAGCTATAATAGTAAACGCTTTCTACACCAACTTTTTGTCCGTTTTTATAAACAGTTTCAGTCATTGTGTATTCGTCAATTACATAAGTAGTTCCGTTATAAGGAGCATTATTTTTGTAAGTAACAGTAGAAACTAATTTTCCTTTAACATCATAAAACTTACCTTGTTTAGTGTAGTCAATCTCACTTTGTAAGTAGTATTTAGGATTTGTTTCAAACATATCTCTTGTTACAGGAGCATATTTTTTGCTGTAAACAGGAGTTCCAGCGTTGAATTTAGCAATTTGAGTAATCACTCCTTTATCGCTAAACTCGTAATAAGTACCTGTTTTTGTATCAAAGTTGTAAGCACCAATTTCTTTACCAGCTTTGTCATAGTACGTTTCTGTAGCAGGTTCAATAGAAAAAGCTTGCGTATTGTAGTTCGAAACTTTGTATTTTCCACCAGTTGGGTAATAAGAAACAATTTTAGAAATGCTTCCAAAGGCATAGAAAGTTTCAGACAACATTACTGATTTTCCGTTTTCAACATCAAAAGTTGCAGAATACGTCATTTCACCTTTTTTGTATGAAGTAATTTGTGAAATTTCGTCATCAAATAAGGTATATACAGAACCATCTATATACGTTTCTAATTCGTAATACGGGTCAATTCCTTGTGTAACACGTCCTAATTCTTTTCCTTTTTTGTCGTAAAAAACAGTAGTATCTCCTTTGCGTTTTTCAAACACTTTTCCATTTTCATAGAAAGATGTTCTCTCTACAATTTTACCTTCTTTATAAAGTGTAGTTGCATTGTCCTCTACATACAATCCTTCATACGGATTATAACCATATTCATCATACGTTAACTGACCTTTTACAGTTCCGTTTTCGTTATAATAAACCGTTTTCTCTATAGAAGCGTCTTCTTTGTAGTTAGTAACAGCTTTAAGAGAGTTGTTTTTAGTATTTACGTAATACTCATCAACTTTGCGAACAGTATTATTTTCAAAGTGATAAGCAGAAGCAATATCATCTTCGTTTCCGTTGTAGTTGAAGTAGTAAATAGTACCTTCTTGTTCACCTACATATTCTGCATCAGAGTAAGTAAGTTTGTATTCCCCAAGTTTTTGTCCATTTTTAGCAAAGAAATTCTCTACACGTTGGTCGCTATTAATTACAGCTTCAGACTTTGTCTGACCAGTTGAGTAGAAAGATTTATTACCAACTAAGTTTCCATCTTCGTAAACATTGATCTCTTTAACACCGAATTTCTCGTAGTTAATAGCAGATGCAGTACCGTTATAAGGGCTACCATTTTCGTAAGAAGCACTATACGTTAATGCACCATTTACATCATAGAATTGTTCTTCAGTAATTACGTTTTCTTCGTCAAATATAAATGCTTGGCGATTTTTAGCGTTTGCAGGATTGATGATTTCATATTCTCTAAAAAGACCATCTACAGCTTTCATTTTGATGAATACATTAGACCATCTTTGGAATACTTCACCATTGTATAGTGAACCATTTTGGAAAGTACCTTCGTATTTTTCTCCTGTAAATTGGTTGATAGAGTTTATTTTGATCAATTGACCGTTGTTGTCATATACATAAGTAGCTTCTAACTTTCCTTGAGGAGAGAAGTTTTCTACATTACCACTATAAAGTATGCTTGAATCATCTTGAACAATACCTTTTCCTTTCGTTTGAATCTTTTTAGTTTTTGCGTCAAATGTTTCAATGATGCTTAACTCTTGACCTTTGATTGGCTTGATAAGTTTAAAAGCTTTCGCTTCTTTTTTAGCTACTTTGTAGTCGAAAGAATCTACCCAAAGTGTGTCTTTTGCAACTTGGCCAAACATTGACGAAGTAAAAAGTAATGCCAATGGAAATATTTTTTTCAGCATAGTTTGTTTATTAAATTGATTTTGTGTGTTTTTCTCAAGGGTAAATGTAAAAAAGTCATTTATAATATTCGAATATTTTGGCTTTTATTTACCTAATATTCGTGAATTGCGACATTTTATAGCATTCGGAAATATGCAACAATAGTGTAAACATAGCTGTTTTTAGAGGTTTTATTTTTACTAAAAATAAAAATGCCCTTACATTTTTGTAAGGGCATTGAGGTTGAAATCAGTAGTTTACAAATAGTAAACTATAACTTCTAACAAAAAAAGAAAATATTTGACACTGAACTTTTATTGCAAAAGAGCGATTACCTCTTTATTTTCTTGAATTAAAGCATAATCTAAGGCTGTTTTACCTCTATTATCCTTTATTTCTTTATCCGCACCAGCTTGTAGGAGTAGGTTTGTTACTTCGGCTTTACCGAAAGTAGCAGCAAAAATCAAAGCAGTTGCTCCGTTGTAATTCGATTGATTAACTGATGCTTTTTGCTCAAGTAATAAGGCAACAATTGTGTTGTATCCTTTAAAAATAGCTCCCATTAGAGCACTATTTCCTGACGAATCTTGTGCGTTTGGATTAGCTCCATTTTGCAATAGTAAAAGTGCAACGTCGTAATTATTGTAATAACAAGCTAATGTTAAAGGAGTATTTCCTCTTTCGTCAGCCTGATTTATATCTGATTTTTGTGTGATATAACTTTCTATTTCAGCCACGTTATTCGTGCGAGCAGCAGAAAATATGTCTTGCGCTTGTGCAGCAAAACACAATAGTGAAAATAGAAGTGTAGTAATGAGTTTTTTCATAGCAATTTAGTTGTTGTAAGAAACAAGGGAGTGTGGGGATGCTCCCTTGTTAGTAAATAGTTTTATTTGATGTATTCTTGAATATCCGCAAGTTTTAAATTAGTTGCTTTCAATAAAGAGTTACCGTAGTTTTTATCTGCTTGGTAGAAAAATGCAATCATTTTCTTAACAATCACTTTATTGTGAACACTATTTAATGCCCCGCTTAAGTTTTTGATTAAGTTTTCTTTATCTTGTTTAGAGAAAGAATTGTATAAATCACCTGCTTGTTTAAAGTTGTTTTCTTTGTCAATTACGTGTTGTGTAGTACTTGTATTAGCAGTGAAAACAGATTTAGAGTATTTGAATTTAGCATTGTCAACAACCTCTGGTTTGTTTGTAGATGGTTGATAATTTACATCTCCTGATTGTGGACGTAACGACATATACCCATTTTGGTTATACGTTGTCACTTGATTTTTAGGTTGGTTTACAGGAATCTGTTGGAAGTTACCTGTAAGACGGTGACGTTGTGTATCTGCATAAGAGAATAATCTACCTTGTAATAATTTATCTTCAGACGCTTCAATACCAGGAACAAGGTTAGAAGGAGCAAAAGCCGCTTGTTCTACTTGTTGGAAATAGTTAGTAGGTGTTTGATTTAACGTCATTGTACCTACTTTGATCAGTTTTGCAACAGACTCAGGCCAGATTTTAGTAACGTCAGTTGGGTTGAAATCTAAAGCATCAAAGTCTTCTCTTTTCAACATTTGAACGTATAAGTCCCATTTAGGGAAGTTACCAGCTTGGATGTTGTTATATAAATCCAATGTAGCGTGTTCTACACTTTTAGATTGAATTTTATCAGCCTCTTCTTGTGTTAGGTTTTTTCTTTCTTGTTGAGGTACCCATTTGTATTTTACATACGTTACTTCACCTTCTGCATTTACCCATTTGTAAGCGTGTACACCATTACCTTCCATTTGACGGAAGTTAGCAGGAATACCATAGTCAGAGAATAACCAAGTTAGCATATGTGTAGACTCAGGTAAGTTTGAAAAGAAGTCAAACACACGGTTAGGGTCAGACACCCCATTTGTTAAAGGAGATGGTTTAAAAGCGTGAACCATATCAGGGAATTTGATAGCGTCACGAATAAAGAACACAGGTAAATTGTTTCCTACTAAGTCGTAGTTTCCTTGTTCAGTATAAAATTTAACAGCAAAACCACGCGGGTCTCTATATGTTTCAGGCGAACCTTGTTGGTGAGTTACCGTTGAGAAACGAGCAACTAATTGTGTTGTTTTACCAGCTTGACTTAAGAAGTCGGCCATTGTAACATCAGAAAAATCTGCTGCAGCTACGAATTCTCCAAATGCTCCAGCACCTCTTGCGTGTACTACTCTTTCAGGAATACGCTCTCTGTCAAAAGCAGCCAATTTGTCAATTAAGTGAATATCTTCTAACAACACTTGTCCGTTGTTTCCGATTGTTTTTGAGTTTTGGTTATCTCCTACAGGAGCACCAGAGTTTGTTGTTAGTGTTTGTCCATAAGAACAAGTTGCCATTGCAAATAATCCTAATGCTATAGTTTGTTTTATCATTGTGTAATATATTTAGCAGTACAAGTAATTTTGTACACTGCAAATGTATCTTGCTAAGCAGGGGATAAGTAGCATTTGTCAATGATTGTCCTTATTTAAGTATAAGATAATTTGATAGTAATATTTTTAATGATAGATAAAATCTTTTGTAACAGTGTTTTATATTCGCCAATTGTACTTGAAAAATTGGTTGTAAATCTTAGAAAAGAAATAAAATAAAAGGGGGATAGGAAGGTAAAAGAGTAAAAATAGTAAGAAGTAAGTGTGAAAAATAGGGGTGAAATAAAAAAAGCCTCCTGAATAGGGAGGCTTTTGCTATTTGATATGTTTTGAGCTTTTGGTTAAGCTTCTACTTTTTTACTTTTAAAGATAAGTGAACTATTCATTAAGAAGATCGCACTTAAGATTAAGATAATTCCAACCCATTGGATTAAGATTACTTGCTCTCCTAATACTAAAAAGGCAACACTCACCGAAACCGGAAGCTCTAAAGAAGAGATAATACTTCCAAGTCCTACTCCAGTATGAGGGAATCCCATATTTAAGAAGATAGGAGGTAAGATTGTACCAAACAAGGCTAACAATAATCCCCACGTATAGAAAATATTCCAATTGAAATCTCTAATACCAGTAGTATTGTCAGAGAATTGGTTAAACAATCCCATCATTGCTTCAGAGTTATTTGGACCTACTTGTGTAAGGATTACGAAGATCGCCACAATGATAAATGCACCACATAACATAAATAAACTACGCTTAGGAGCAGGAAGGTGGTTTGCCACTACGTTAGACGCAAACATTGTAGTTGCGAATGAACAAGAAGCTAAGAAACCAAAGATTACCCCTCTAATGTCTAAGTTAATTTCGTTTGCTAATACATTAGTAGCTAAGACTGTTCCGAATAAAATTAAACAAACAGCAACGATTTTTAATAAACTTGGGAAGGTCTTTGTAATAACACTTTCGATTACAACACCAATCCAAACAGATTGCATTAATAGTACTACGGCAATTGAAGCGTCGATATAACTTACTGCCATATAGTATAACACAGAAGTGAACCCCATTGATGTACCAGCAAACATTAACTGTTTGATATCTTTTTTTGTAGGTTTAAGATCAGCAGGCTGTTTTTTGCGAATCATATTAATGATTAACATTCCCACTAAACCTAATACAACTTGCGATAAGGTAACTTCAGCAGTTGTGTATCCGTGTTGATAAGCTAATTTTACAAACGAGGCCAGCATTCCAAAACTTGAAGCCCCAATAGCTACTAAGAAAACTCCTTTTACTATATTCTGTTCTTTCATCTTTTATTATTTTGCTGTGCAAAGGTACTTAATATTTTTTGAGCGAATTAGGACAATTGTCTAACAAAAAAAGCCTATAGAAATGAATCTATAGGCTTTTGATTTGAAGTGTATTAACTATTATTTCAATTTATTGAAATTTCTTTTTACGAATTCAGTAAGTTCTTCACCTTTTAATAAACCTTGAGAAAGCTTAGCTAAATCCATTGCTTGTTTAATGTTTGTTGTTCTTTCTTCCTCATTAGCATTGTTGATAATGTTACTTGCCAACTCAGAGTTTGTATTTACAACTACATTGTACATTTCAGGTAAGTTACCCATACCGAACATACCGCCACCACCTGATTGGCTCATTTCTTTCATTCTTCTCATAAACTCAGGTTGTGTGATGATAAATGGTTCAGCTGTGCTATCCATAGCTTCTAACTTCACTGTATATTTATCTTTAGGAACAATGTTTTCTACGATTTCTTGTAATGATTTTTGTTCATCTTCAGAAAGTTTAGAAATCTCTGTTTCTTCTTTTTTGATTAAGTTGCTGATGTGGTCAGCATCTACACGAGCAAATGTCATTTTCTCATTATCGCTTTCTAACTTTTGGATTAAGTGAGAAACGATAGGAGAGTCAAGTAACACTACTTCGTATCCTTTATCTTTTGCAGCAGTGATATAGCTGTGTTGTGCATCTTTATTAGAAGCATAAAGAATTACTAAGTTACCATCCTTGTCAGTTTGGTTGGCTTTAGTAGCCTCTTTTAATTCTTCTAAAGTATAGTATTTGTTATCTACCGTTGGGTAAAGAGCAAAAGCACCAGCTTTTTCATAGAATTTATCTTCAGACAACATTCCGTACTCTAAAACGATTTTAATATCGTTCCATTTTGCTTCAAAGTCAGCTCTGTTTTCGTTGAATAAAGATTTTAACTTATCAGCTACTTTACGTGTGATGTAGTTAGAAATCTTTTTCACGTTTCCGTCTGCTTGTAAGTAAGATCTTGATACGTTCAATGGAATGTCTGGAGAGTCAATTACCCCTTTTAACATTGTCAAGAATTCAGGAACGATTCCTTCTACATTATCCGTTACAAACACTTGGTTTTGGTATAACTGGATTTTGTCTTTTTGCATTTGAAGATCAGCACTCAACTTAGGGAAGTAAAGAATACCTGTTAAGTTAAATGGGAAGTCAACATTCAAGTGAATGTGGAATAACGGCTCTTCAAATTGCATTGGATATAACTCACGGTAGAAGTTTTTGTAATCCTCATCCGTTAATTCAGATGGTTGTTTAGTCCAAGCTGGGTTAGGGTTGTTGATAATTGTATCTACTACAACTTTATCATCACCTTCACCTTCTTCGTGTGTACCAAATTTAATTGGCACAGGCATAAATTTGTTGTACTTCGTTAAAAGTCCGTTGATTTTAGACTCTTCTAAGAAGTCTAAAGAATCCTCCGCAATATGTAAAACAATTTCAGTACCTCTTGATGTTTTATCACAATCCTCTAAAGTGTACTCAGGACTACCATCACAAGTCCAATGTGCAGCAGGCTCATCTTTGAAAGATTTAGTTAAAATTTCAACTTTATCAGCTACCATAAAAGCAGAGTAGAAACCTAAACCAAAGTGTCCGATGATTCCTGTGTCTTTAGCAGAATCTTTGTATTTTTCAAGGAATTCTTCAGCACCTGAGAAAGCAACTTGATTGATATATTTTTCAACTTCCTCTTTCGTCATACCAATTCCTTGGTCGATAATGTGAAGTTTCTTGTTTTCTTTGTCGATTTTTACCTCAATAACAGGGTTTCCATACTCAACGCTTGCTTCTCCAATACTTGTTAAATGCTTTAATTTTAAAGTAGCATCAGTAGCATTAGATATTAACTCTCTTAAAAAAATTTCATGGTCACTGTACAAGAACTTTTTAATAAGTGGGAATATATTCTCCACTGTAACGTTAATTTTTCCAGATGTCATAATTGTATGTTTATTTAGTATTTGAATTTTTAATATTTTTGTGATGTACTTAGGACAAAAAAGATACCAAAGGATTTAGCGTGTCATTTTGTCAGATTTAAGGCGGAGTGTCTAAATATTCACTATTTTTGGGTATACATTTTGTAACTATGTATTAATGTAAAAAAAAGAAATATGAAAAAAGTATTATTATTTGGAGCTGTAGCGTTAGCAATGGCGTCTTGTAAACCAACGATGGATACAAAATCACAAGTTGGAATTAAGGGGAATTGGACATTGACAAACATCAAACATATTGGTGGTGAGTTTGTGAAAGTAAACTCATTCAATATTGCAGATTCTCAATGTTTTATTGGTAGTCAATGGAAATTTGTTTCAAACAATAATTCAGGAAACGTAGCCTTGAGTCAAGGAGGAAATTGTCCAAGTTTTGAAAGTTCATTCAAATGGACAGTAACACCAAACGGAAGCTTCGAATTTAAGTTCGTAGATGAGGGTGTAAAAGCGAAACACGTTACTACAGGATACTCTATGCAAGTGAGAAATCAGACCGCAAATTCGTTTGAACTTGTGGATAAATTCTACGCTGGAGGACAAACTTACGACGTGACATATCATTTCGAAAAAAACTAAAAAAATAAAAAATAAGTAAGATGAAAAAAGTAACCACGTTTGTATTAGCAGGTACATTGCTTGCAACTTCTTTTACTTTCACTGGATGTGAAGCTGTACAGAATTCAAACAAGACACAAAGAGGTGCTGCAATTGGGGCAGCTGGTGGAGCTATTATTGGTGGTATTTTAGGTAATAACATTGGTAAAGGTGGAAACGGAGCTCTTGGTGCTGTTTTAGGTGGAGTTATCGGTGGATCTGCTGGTGGAGTTATCGGAAACAAAATGGATAAACAAGCTCGTCAAATTGAGCAAACTGTTCCAGGTGCACAAGTTGAAAGAGTTGGAGAGGGAATCAAATTAGTATTGGGTGAAAACTCTGTAAACTTTGATATTAACTCTGCTACATTGACTACAAAAGCAAAAGCAAACCTTGATAAATTAGTTAAAGTATTTAAAGAAAACCCAGATACATATATTGATATCTACGGATATACTGATATTACAGGGAGAGAAGAGTACAACTTAAGTTTATCTAAAAAGAGAGCTGCTTCTGTAAAACAATACTTAATTCAACAAGGTATTGCTGCTAATCGTATGGTTGCAGATGGTTTTGGTATTGCTGATCCAATTGCTTCTAACGAGACTAAAGCAGGACAAGCTCTTAATAGACGTGTAGAGTTTGGTATTCGTGCAAACGAGAAAATGATTCAAGATGCTCAAAACGAATCTGGTGTTCGTTAATTGAGTTTTCTCATAAAGTAAAAAGGGAAAGAAGTACTGTACTTCTTTCCCTTTTTTTATGGTTTATAGTTTCTAAAAACCATGGGTAATAATTGAAAAATATTTTATCATAACACGTGTTGGTTTCCTTTTAAATGGAGCAATCAACACAGGTTAAGGTTTGATCTTCTTGCATTTTATACCAATGCTTAGCTTCACCTATTTGTTGTTGGTCTATTAAAGCTGCTTTTATAACCTCATTGATATAAACGCTTTTTCCTTGTGGGATGTAAATAGAATATTTCAATTTAGCCTCTGTTGTTTCGTTATTATTGAAACTACTCGCTATTAATAGTACATTGTCTTTTTGCTCAAACTGAATAGCTTGTATTTCATTAGAATAGACTAATTCAGACTGTTTTCCTTTCTTTGTATATCTTGCCTCAGCAAAGTTAGTACCCGATACTTTTCCGTAGATTTCATCTTGAAAAGAAGGTAGTAATTCGATTTCAATTGGTAATGTGTTTGCTGTATCTGTTACTTCAAAACCATCTGTTGTAGAGCGGTTTGAATCAAAGTAAGCAGCGTCAACAAATTTGATGTTTAAACTATCCGTATCGTAAAAAGTAAAGTTAGTTTGTCTCTCCACGCGTTGTCTGTCCATTTGATTACCTAAATCTTCCCAGTTCTTAGCCTTTGCAAACGGAATAGCAAATAGTCCTAATGTGATAAACCAAATAACAATTAACGAGATAATTGTAGCCGCTACATATTTGATATTGGTGTAGATTAAACGCAATCCAATAATTAACAATCCAATGAACGGCAAGGTAACTAACATAAATACTAATGCTATTGTTCTACCATAGTTTGCTTCTGAGAATAAAAAGAATGGAACCCCTTCAGCAGCTGTTTCGGCTAAGATATAATCTTTGTTTATCCATACTCCAATGGCAGCAACTATAATAGTTAATAAATTAATTGCACTAAAAGCAATGAACCCAATACCGAATATATATCTAATCCACTTACCACTTTTTTCTCCAGCTACTTGAGTTTGTCTTTTGATGTTGTCATAATCAATATCGTTGATTTTATTAGTAACATAAGAAACATTCTCTTTAACCTTTTTTTCAATTGTTTCAATATTGATAGGTTCTCTCTCCATTTCTAAGCGTTGAGAAGTAGTCTTTGCAGCAGGAATTATAATCCATAAGATTAAGTATAGTAACACACCTGTTCCGTAGAATACCAATAAAAAAGCAAATAAGATTCTAATCCAAACAACATCAATTTTGAAGTAGTGCCCTAAACCAGCTAATACACCTCCGATAACTCCTTTATCTGTATCTCTGTACAGTTTTTTCTGTCCAGTATAGATATATTCTGTTTTTATAGTTTCTTCATCGTCAAGGATATAATCTTCTGGTTTTCCCATAATATTGATTACTTCCTCTACGTTGCTCTCTGTAATTACTTGATTAGTATCTGTAATTTTCTCATTGAATAATTCAGCAATTCTTATTTCGATATCGTGAATGATTTCATCTTGTTCTTCCTGAGCGAAAGTACGTCTGATCGCTTGTAAGTAATGATCTAATTTGTGGTAAGCATTCTCGTCAATGTGGAATACTAATCCACCTATATTTACAGTTAATGTTTTGTTCATCGTGTTAGTTTTTTGAGGTTATAGCTTCTACTGCATTTGCAAGTTCAGACCAGGTTTTAGCAAGTTCGTTTAAAAACTCTTCTCCCTTTTCTGTCAGTTTGTAATACTTGCGAGGAGGACCAGAGACAGATTCTTCCCATCGATAAGACAAGTAATCGTCGTTTTTAAGTCTTGTTAGCAAAGGATAAACAGTTCCTTCAACAACAACCAGCTTTACGCTTTTTAGTTCGTCCAGTATTTCAGAGGTATAGCAGTCTTTCTGTTTTAAAATAGAAAGAATACAAAACTCTAAAATTCCCTTGCGCATTTGTGCTTTAGTGTTTTCTATATTCATAATTACTTCTTGGTCTTTGTTTCTTATGCAAAGATATATCTAAAAGCAGGTACTTTGTAATACATAGTACTGTAAATTAACAAGTATTTAACAATTGTAAAAAAAGGAATATAATTCTGTAAGGAGTGTTTTTATATTATAACTTGTTGGTTATTAGTATTTTGTTTTTGTGTTGCCTTTTATTTTAGACAGTTTTAATTATTTCAGGATTAAGAAGATATATTTGTTTTAAGTAGAATATTAGGCATGTAGTTTTGGGCGTGAAAGTAAATTAGCATCGTTTAAAGGAAGATATATAAGTCTAAAAAAGGGTATTTACAGGAAAAAGAGAAGAAAGTAAATCATTCAACTTTTTTTGTATATTTAGTAAAAATCTAAAATAATGGAGTTTACAGTTTCAAACATAAATAAGTTTTTGTTTTTCAAATTGCCTTCTGCTTATTGGACAGGAGTGCGTATGAAAGAGATTAGTAACACAACAGCTGTTACTACAGTTAAGCATAAGTGGGCAAATCAAAATCCGTTTAGATCAATGTATTTTGCAGTACAAGCAATGGCGGCTGAATTATCGACTGGAGCTTTAGTAATGAGAAAAATACAAGAGAGCGGACAGAAGATATCGATGTTAGTTGCTAACAACAATAGTTCGTTTACCAAAAAAGCAACCGGTCGTATTTACTTTGAATGCGTTGACGGAGCGTTATTAGACGAGGCGATTGCTAAGGCGATTGCTACGGGAGAAGGGGTTACTGTATGGATGAAGTCTGTTGGTAAAAATGAGAAAGGAGAGCAAGTTTCTGTTATGAACTTTGAGTGGACATTGAAGGTTAAAAAATAAGCGATTATGCGTATTTTAGTTACAGGTGCGACTGGATTGATAGGAAAGCAATTGGTGCATAAACTATTAGAAGAGGGATATGAGGTCAATTACCTAACAACTAATAAAGAGAAGAAAGAAGGTGTGCTTATTGGAGCAAAAGGCTTTTATTGGAACCCATACAAAGGAGAGATAGAAGAAAATGCTTTGGATGAGGTACATACCATCATACATTTAGCGGGTTCAAATATTTCAGAATCGTGGTCAAAAGCGGGAAAAGCGAAGATAGTAGAAAGCCGTATTGTTCCGAGTAATTTTATTTACGAGCAGTTGGCTAAAAAAGCACATTCTGTTAAACAGATCGTTTGTTCATCTGCCGTTGGTCTTTATGCAAATAGTAGTAAGTGGCAAAGTGAGGAACAGTATTTTGAAGCAGATAACTTCTTGGGAAATGTTGTTTCTCAATGGGAGGCTGCTAATTTGAGATTTCAAGAAATAGGAGTTAAAGTGAGCTTAGTGCGCATAGGTTTAGTTCTTGCTAAAGAAGGAGGAGCTTTACCTCAAATCGCTAAGATGGCAAATTGTTATCTGGGAAGTGTGTTAGGCGATGGGAAGCAGTTTTATTCGTGGATACATATAAAAGACTTAGTAGGTATATTTTTGTTTTTGACAAAACACGAAATAGAAGGCGTTTACAATGCTGTTGCTCCAAAACCAGAAACAAATAAATCGTTTACCATAGGTTTGTCAAAGGTTCTGAATAAAAAGATTTTGTTACCAGCAGTACCTAAATGGGTTTTAAAAATTGCAATTGGAGAAAAAGCAGTACTTGTTGTAGAAGGACAACGCGTAAGTAGTGCGAAAATTGAAAAAGCAGGATATGTGTTTAATTATTGTGAATTAAAGACTGCTTTGCAAGAAATATATAAATAAAGAAATGTGCTTAGGCACATTTTTTTTTGTTTAATAGAAAGTTGTTTTAGGTAGAAAGAAGAGTAAATAGCAGTAAGATAGAATTTTACTAACTGACTAAAAAATGTCATTATGACAGAGAAAGCAAGTTGGCAAAGGATTTGCTATTTAGTGAGTGTAAATTATAAAATTTAATTTGTCTAAACTATGAATACTGAGAACAAAGATATAAACAAAGAGCAAGAGGAAATTCAACAAGATGTAGATCAAACAACTGAAGGAGCAGCTGCAGAGGGAACAACTGAGCAATTGAGCGCTGAAGAAGAAATGACTATAAAATTGGCTGAAGAGAAAGATAAATTTATTCGCTTATTTGCTGAATTTGAGAACTATAAGAGACGTACTGCTAAAGAGCGTATTGAGTTGTTTAAAACAGCAGGAGAAGAAGTTATGTCAGCTTTATTGCCTGTAATGGATGACTTTGATCGTGCAGTAACTGAGTTAGAAAAACACGGAGAAAGTGATCATTTAACAGGAATTAAATTAATCTCTAACAAGTTCAAAGATACTTTGTCAAGCAAAGGATTAGAAGAAGTAGCTTTGAAAGCAGGAGATAGCTTTGATGCAGATGTGGCAGAAGCAGTGACACAAATTCCGGCAGGAGATGATATGAAAGGGAAAATTGTTGATGTAATTGAAAGAGGATATAAATTAGGAGAGAAGATTATTCGTTTCCCTAAAGTTGTAATTGGACAATAATCTTTCGATAACAAAATATATAAAGAGTTTACAACGATGAAAAAAGATTATTACGAAATACTTGGTATAGATAAAAGTGCAGATGCGGCAGCAATTAAGAAGGCTTACCGTAAGAAAGCGATTGAATTTCACCCAGACAAAAATCCTGGTGATAAAGAAGCTGAGGAGAAATTTAAAGAAGCTGCAGAAGCTTATGAAGTATTAAGTGATGCTGATAAGAAAGCTAAATACGACCAATATGGTCACGCTGCATTTGATGGCGGATTTGGTGGTGGCGGAGGCTTCGGCGGAGGTCATATGAATATGGATGACATCTTTAGCCAATTCGGTGATATTTTTGGAGGTGCTTTCGGAGGCGGAGGTGGCTTTGGAGGTTTCGGCGGAGGCGGAGGTCAACGCAGAGTGAAAGGAGCTAACCTTAGAATTAAGGTGAAGTTAACTGTAGAAGACATCGCTAATGGTGTTGAAAAGAAAATAAAAGTTAAACGTAAAGTTCAAGCACAAGGTGTAACTTATAAAACATGTCCAACTTGTAATGGGTCAGGTCAGGTAACTAAGATTGCAAATACTGTATTTGGACGTATGCAAACTGCATCTCCTTGTGGTGCTTGTCACGGAAGTGGTCAGATTATGGATCACAAACCAGCCGGTGCTGATGCAGATGGTTTAATTCTTAATGAAGAAACAGTATCAATCAAAATTCCAGCAGGAGTAGCTGAAGGAATGCAATTGAAAGTTTCAGGAAAAGGTAATGAAGCTCCAGGTAAAAATAATGTACCAGGTGATTTACTTGTTGTGATTGAAGAATTAGAACACGAAACATTAAAAAGAGAAGGTGAAAATCTTCATTATGACTTATACATCAGCTTTGCTGAAGCTGCTTTAGGAGGATCAAAAGAGATTGATGCTGTAAACGGAAGAGTGCGTATTAAGTTAGAAGAAGGAATTCAATCTGGTAAAATATTGCGTTTGAAAGGTAAGGGATTACCAAGCTTGAATAGCTATGGTAACGGGGATTTGTTAGTACACGTGAATGTATGGACTCCTAAAAAACTTACAAAAGAACAACGCGCATTTTTCGAGAGTATGAAGGAAGATGAGAACTTCCAACCAGCTCCTTCGAAGAGTGAAAAATCTTTTTTTGAAAAAGTAAAAGAAATGTTTTCTTAGTCTGAGAAATATTTATACATTTGCAGGACACTTATTAAACAGTGGATTTTCTTTTTCATAGCAATTTTTCCCAACCTTATTTTTCCAAATAAGGTTGGGTTTTTTTATATAATATCGAAATTGCTTTTCCTCCCTCTAATAGTTATGAAATAAATAACTATTTTTACACAAATTAATAGACTTGACCGAATGCAACCTATATTAGAAGTTAAGGATGTAGTAAAAAAATACTCCGATAAAATAGCATTAAATAACGTGTCGCTAACTGTACCAAAAGGTACTATATATGGACTTTTAGGTCCAAATGGTGCAGGTAAGACATCGTTAATCCGTATTATAAATCAAATTACTTATCCTGACGCAGGGCAAATCTTGTTAGATGGTCAGGTTTTGAATCCAAGCCATATTAAAGATATCGGTTATATGCCTGAAGAAAGAGGGTTGTATAAAACGATGAAGGTTGGTGAACAAGCAATGTATTTAGCGCAATTAAAAGGATTGTCTAAAGCAGAAGCTAAAAAACAATTAGACTACTGGTTTGATAAATTAGATATCAAAGGATGGTGGGATAAGAAGATTCAGGAGTTGTCTAAAGGGATGGCACAGAAGATTCAGTTTGTCGTTACTGTACTTCACGAACCTAAGTTGCTAATTTTAGACGAACCTTTTTCTGGTTTTGACCCAGTAAATGCAAATATCATCAAAGATGAGATTATTGAGTTAAAGGAAAAGGGAAGTACTATTATCTTTTCTACACACAGAATGGAGAGTGTAGAAGAAATGTGTGATTACATCGCTTTAATTAATAAATCAAATAAGTTAATTGAAGGTAAATTAGTTGATGTTAAACGTCAATATAGAACACATTTGTATCAAGTAGGGATTCTTACAGATAATAAACAACGCTTACACGATGAGTTGAAAAGCAAGTTCAGTTTTCAAGCAACAGCTTTTAAGTCCTTAAATGATGAGGTACAGTTAGAGATTAATTTAGGAGAAAGAATGCCAAACGAATTGTTGCATATTTTATCTCAAAATGGTCAGGTAACACATTTCGTAGAGAAGTTGCCAACTGTAAATGATATTTTTATTCAAACTGTAAGTAAGTAAAATGAGCATATTATCCTTAATAATAAAAAGAGAGTTTATTGCAAAAGTTCGCAATAAATCATTTATCGTAATGACTTTTGCAAGTCCACTTTTTTTTGTAGCCCTAACTTTATTTGTAGGGTACTTAAGTACATTGAAAGGAGATATAAAAAAAGTAGCTATTCACGATGAGAGCGGTTTATTTGTTAATCAATTCGTCAGTAACGAAGAATTTGATTATCAAGATTTATCTGCCGTTGATGTATCGATATTGAAAGATAGTGTAAACGAAGAAAAATACGAAGGGATTATCTATATTCCTAAAGCAGAAAATATAGGTGATTACCAAAAAAATATAACTTATATATCTAATGATAGTCCGAGTTTAAGCTTTGTGAGTAAAGTAGAACTACTATTAGAAGATAAGTTAACACACATTAACCTGAAAGATAGTGGTATCGACTTAAAAGTGATTGATGAGGCTAAAGCGAATGTGAATTTAAATCTTACAAAAGCATCTGGAGAGGCTACTGTTAAAGGGTTAAATGAAATAAAAATCGTTATCGGTGGTTTGTTTGGTTACTTTATTATGATGTTCATTATCATTTATGGAAATATGGTAATGCGTTCTGTAATTGAAGAAAAAACGAATCGAATTATAGAGATCATTGTTTCATCAGTGAAACCATTCCAATTAATGATGGGTAAGATCATTGGTACTTCAATGGCTGGTTTATTACAGTTTTTAATTTGGGGAGTAATTGGTGCGGTATTATTGACGATAGCGAGTGTTGTTTTAGGAATAAACGCTACACCAGGAGTAGCGTCAGCAGAGGCTTTACAAGCTACTTCTATGATGTCTCCAGAGTTAATGCTTGATGTACAAAACTATGTAGGTGAGATTTTGACTTTACCTTTAGTTTCTTTGTTTGTTTATTTCTTAGTATTCTTTATAGGAGGGTACTTTTTATATAGTTCTTTGTATGCAGCAATTGGAGCTGCAGTTGATAATGAAACAGATACACAACAGTTTTTATTTCCAATTTTATTGCCTTTAATGCTTGGAGTGTATATTGGATTCTTTACTGTCATAAAAGACCCACACGGTTCGATTGCTACAATATTTTCAATGATTCCATTTACATCGCCGATTGTAATGCTTATGCGTATTCCTTTTGGTGTACCAATGTGGGAAGTTTTATTGTCTATTGCTTTATTATTTGGTACATTTATTCTTGTTGTTTGGATAGCAGCGAAGATTTATCGTATTGGAATATTAATGTATGGTAAACGACCTTCTTGGAAAGAGCTATATAAGTGGCTTAAGTATTAATTGAAGTTTAGAAATTTGTAGTGCATTATGGGGAAAATGTCAAAGATTTTAATAGTTGAAGATGAGGCGTCAATCCGCAGAGTCTTAGTTAAAATATTAGAAGAAGAATCGTCTGACTATGTTGTTGATTCAGCAGAAAACGGTGAAGAGGCTTTGAAGAAAATTGTAAGTGAAGATTACGATTTAGTTATTTCAGACATAAAAATGCCAAAGATGGACGGTGAGGAACTGTTAGTTGAGGCAAAGAAAATAAAGCCAGAAGTGGTTTTTGTTATGATATCTGGTCACGGGGACTTAGAGACTGCAGTTAACACAATGCGTCTTGGAGCCTTTGATTATATATCAAAACCACCAGATTTGAATAGATTGTTGACAACCGTTAGAAATGCTTTAGACACGAGTAAATTGGTTGTTGAAAATACAATTTTGAAAAAGAAAGTGAGCAAGAAATATGAGATGATAGGAAATAGTGAGCCTATCAATCTTATAAAGGATATGATTGAGAAGGTTGCTCCAACTGAGGCAAGAGTATTGATTACTGGACCTAATGGAACAGGAAAAGAGTTAGTAGCACATCAATTACACTTGCAAAGTACAAGATCACAGAATGCTTTGATTGAAGTAAACTGTGCGGCTATTCCTTCTGAATTAATAGAAAGTGAATTATTTGGTCACGTTAAAGGAGCTTTTACTTCTGCAGTAAAAGACAGACCAGGTAAATTTGAACTTGCTAATAAAGGAACTATTTTCTTAGACGAAATTGGAGATATGAGTTTGTCTGCTCAAGCAAAAGTGTTGAGAGCATTACAAGAGAATATGATCACAAGAGTAGGGGCAGAAAAGGATTTAAAAGTAGATGTACGCGTAATTGCGGCAACAAATAAAGACTTGCGAAAAGAAATTGCAGAAGGTAGATTTAGAGAAGATTTATATCACCGATTAGCAGTTATCTTAATTGAAGTTCCGGGGTTAAATGATAGACGTGATGATATTCCGTTATTGGTAAATCACTTCGTAAGTCAGATAGCAAAAGAACAAGGTACAAGTCCGAAAACATTCTCGGCAGAAGCGATTAGTCTTTTGCAAGAGTACGATTGGACAGGTAATATTCGTGAGTTGAGAAACGTAATAGAGAGATTAATTATTTTAGGAGGCAAAGAGGTTTCAAAACAAGATGTTGAGATGTTTGCAAACAAATAGCATATGAAGTTAAAAAAGATAAATGAGATTTTACAAGGGAACTTGGCAGCTAATGGATTAGTGGAGCCAACGACTCTTCAAAAGAAAACTTTTGGTCAGATTAAAAGTGGGATTGATGTTGTAATTGCAGGTCCTAAAGAAGAGGGAAAAACAACCGCTATGGTAATTGCAGCTCTTCAAAAATTACAAAGACCAATTGAGGGAGAAATTGCAACAAGAGTTTTGATTGTTGTAAAGGATAAGTTTGAAGTAGAGCGCTTAATGGAAGTGTTTGAGCTTTATGGAAAAGGAATGGACCTTGAAGTTTATGGGGTTCACGACTTTACAGACTTGGATGAGGATAAAAATCAGATGTCTTTAGGGAATGATATCTTAATTGGTACTTGTAACCGTTTAAACGAGATGTTTAGTAGTGCTGGTTTTGATGTGAATCAACTTCAAATGTACATCATTGACGATGCAGATATTCAATTGAGAAATCGCTTAGAACCACGTTTGTTCAGATTATCTGATAGTATTGGTAAAACACAACGTGTTTACTTTATGAAAGATTATGTAGAGCAGATTGATATGTTTGTTGACAAAACAATGACAGAAGATGTTGAGTGGTTTGATTTCTACGAAGAAGATGAAGAAGAATAAGCTTTTTTAAAGCATTAAATAAAGATTTAGGGGATTGTGTAAGCAATCCCCTTTTTTTATTCATAAGAGAAGCTAATTAGCGCAAATATGATAATGTATGTTATGATAATGATGAATAAGGCACCACTGCGTTTAAGAATAGCGTTTTTAAAGGATTGCCTATGTTTCAACATATCTCTTAACAAACGAATTAGTACCACTGAAAGCGCTATTAAAAATGATATGTGTAATACCAATTTTAAAGGGTCTAAATCAACTTCTTGTTGCACGTTTAAAATAGCGTGGTAAAAAAGAAGAGGACTGTTTACATTTGAAAGTAAATAAAACATATTAATCACTTTTAAGGTTAATTAATTGTATGCATTAATTATGCCTTAGTAAAGGCAGATTTCTTAAAGTTACTTATTTTTTTTAAATAACCTGAAAGTTTAGGGGATGGTTTTAGTGTTTAACTATGTTGATTAACAGTAAGATAATATTTGTTTTAGGGATTGGCGTCTACATTGTAGTTAACCTAAAACAAGTAGTGTATAGATATAAAAAAAGGACATAATCTGTAGATTATGTCCTTTTACCTTGTAGCGAAGACGGGAGTTGAACCCGTGACCTCAGGGTTATGAATCCTGCGCTCTAACCAACTGAGCTACCTCGCCATATAGACTGCTATTACTTCTGTAATGCGAGTGCAAATATAGAACAAAAAGATTACAATGCAAGCGCAAACACTGATAAATGCTGATTTTTTTTAAAGTTTTTTATTTTGAATAGGCTTTTTATTTTAGGGTATTGAGTGATTTTGTTTGTAGGTGTTTAAAAATGAAAAGATTAAGGATTCAGTCTCTTCTGTTGTTATTAAAATAACTTTTTAAAAATATTTTTATTTTTTTTAGTGTATAAAGTTTGGCAAGTGATTTTATGTGTGATTTGTTGTCTGTACGATGAATATTGTCAACTTTAAAATGTTGATTAGAGTACGTGAAAAGTAGTTTATCAATGATTAGTTAAAACAAACAAGCCATTCAGTAGATGTATTATGATTGATTGAGTAGATTGTTATGGCAAATTAGTTATTTATAATTTGTTTGTTAATCTTAGTGATTTGGTACAAATTATTTAAAAAGCGAAAAACTCCATAGAGGTAAGAACCTACAAATAATGCCATAGCCACTTTTAAAAATAAGTAGATAAGCCATCCTATCAGAGGTAGAAATAAGAAAAACTGCGAAGTAAAGTTGTGCAGTAGTTTCCAACCAGCAACAAATGAAGCGCCTACATAAAAAGCTGCTCCATAAAGAGATAAGAGGTAGTTCCAAGTAAATAATTCTTTAGAAGGAAATGATGGGCGGGTTACCATAACATATGCGAGTAAAACCATAATAACTCCACCGATTAACATATCTCTATTGTCTTTTTTAAGGGCTTCTTTTTTGTTTAATAGGTTGTAATATTGAGAATCCATTTTCTATTTTTTTAAATTGTCTTTTAATATATAGCCAGTCTGTACTCCATTTTCAGTAGTTACGTTTACTTTGAAAAAATATTTAGTAGTACTAATGCTGTCAACTTTATGTCCTTCTGCTAATGTTGTTATAGGAGCTGTTTGTATATCCGGTACTTTAAATAGCTTGGTTGCAGTTGAAGTTTGCCAAGCTTCTTTTTCAATGTTTTTTACTGGTGTTACAGCACTTTTACTTTGAAAAGGAGAGAAGAATAATATAATTAGAAATGCTGCTCCAATAAGCTTTGCAATATTACTTATAGAAAGGTTTTTTTTAGGTTCAGTTTTATTGATATAAGACAGTTTGCTTTTATAAGAGTTTATTTGTTCTGCTATTTTATGATGGTTTTTAATCCACTTTTCAATTTCTGGATTAAAAACAACTCTCTTGTAGTTTGACTGAGCAGACGAATATGAATTTGTGTTTTGTTGATGAAACCCAGAAGATGTAGAAGAAGATGAAAGAAGTGTGTTGTATGCAGTGTTTATTTTCTTAAACATATTGCTTAAAAATTCATCACCCCCTGTTTTATCTGGATGATACTGTTTTGCTAATTTTCGATAAGCAGTTTTGATTTCATCTATTGAAGCATTTTCATCAAGGCCTAAAATTGTATATGATTCTTTTTTATTCATTCTTCTTTATTTAGTTTGATGCCAATTAGTAACTTGATCCTCCCAAATGTTAATAACCAATTGTGAGCTTCCATTAGCGCCATATTTCCATACTTGTCCTTTATTTGTATTAAAAACAATATCATTAGGAGGTCCCATAGCTACTTTAAGTAAAATTAAAGGCATATTTTCGAATATATAACCTTTAAGAGCCTTTTCAATCCAAACTGAAGAGTAGTGTTTGGCTAACTCATTTGTTAAAAGGGATTCATTGTTTTGATTTGTTTTTTCAGCTTGAAGTAGATTGTTTTTTAATAATTGAATATGTAGATTTCGTCTTGTTTTTTGTTTCTTATCTTGATAAAACCAATAAAAAAAGTAACATACAACGATAAGTAATCCAATGTAAAAAAGAGGTTCTTCAGGTTTTACTGCTTCATTCATAGTGTTTTGGAATAGTAATATTCACAAAAATACACTATTTGATTAGAAAAACTATTTTAATAATATATTGTTAAGGTTAAATGGAGTGAAGTGATAGAAAGCTATTTGTTCTTTTAAATAAGTTAAGTATAGGTAGTTTTATAGATAAATAAACTTACTTTAGTTAGCGTAAGAGTATACTATAAGAAAGACTTGTGTGAAAATTAATGCTGTGTAAGAGGTAATGTAAAAGTTAAGTATTTTAAGAACAGATAAGAAAAGTAGCTTATATTAAGTATGTTATAAGGTTCTTATCAATAGTAATTACTATTTTATTAAAGGGAAGACATAGGTCAATAGTAGGTATAAAAAAAGGACATAATCTGTAGATTATGTCCTTTTACCTTGTAGCGAAGACGGGAGTTGAACCCGTGACCTCAGGGTTATGAATCCTGCGCTCTAACCAACTGAGCTACCTCGCCATTATTTGGTCTTGCTATTACTTCTGTAATGCGGGTGCAAAGATATAATAAAATTAATACAATGCAAATACTGATGTAATAAAAAAATATTTTTTTATTTAAAAAAAATGTCTATATTCGAAAAAATTAAAAATTAAAGCTATGGCTATGAAAGAAAAATACGAACTTGAATTTCCGATAAATTCTTCTCCGCAGTTACTGTTTCAGTATATTTCTGATCCATCTGGATTAAGCGAATGGTTTGCTGATAATGTAAACTCAAGAGGAGAGTACTACACTTTTATTTGGGGAGATTCCGAAGAAAAAGCTCGTGTTGTTACTCGTAAGACAGATGAGAGAGTTAAATATAGATGGCTGGATGAAGATGATAAAGATACAGAATATTACTTTGAGTTAAGAATTAATAGAGATGAGCTAACAAAAGATGTTACAATAATTGTTACTGACTTTGCAGAGCCAGATGAGATAAATGAATCAAAACAACTGTGGGAAAATCAGATAATGGACTTAAAACAAGTTCTTGGATCTGCATAATTCCATAAAATATAACTTATATTTGCCGTTAATAGTAATCAGAATAATTGAAATATGATTAATGTTAACGGCAAAATTGTTTCTAATAGTGAGATATCATTAGAAAATAATAGAGGGTTTTTATATGGAGATGCTGTTTTTGAAACAGTTAGAGTATTAGATAATAAAGTTTTATTTGTAGAGGATCATTATTTTAGATTAATGTCTTCAATGAGAATCTTGAGAATGGCAATTCCAATGGAGTTTACAATGGAATATTTTCAAGAGGAAATTATTAAAACAGCACAGGCTTTAGATAGTAATGCAAACGCTATTAGAGTTCGTTTCAATGTTTATCGTGATGCAAATGGTAGATATCTTCCAACTGATAGAAAGATTGGTTACATCGCAACCGCAGAGCGTTTGGATCAATCGGTTTATGGCTTTGATGAAGTTGCATACGAAGTTGAGCTATATAAAGATTTTTATGTAACAGCGCATTTACTATCTACACTTAAAACAAATAATCGTTTGATAAATGTAACAGGTAGTATTTTTGCTGATGAGAATGGATATCAAAACTGTTTTTTATTGAATGATAGTAAAAATATTGTAGAAGCTTTGAATGCTAATATTTTTGTTGTTAAAGATAAAGTGGTAAAAACTCCACCTTTAAGTGATGGATGTGTAAAAGGTATAATGCGTAAACAAGTAATGGAATTACTTGAGAAACACCCTGATTATACATTGGAAGAGGTTTCTATTTCTCCTTTTGAATTACAAAAAGCAGATGAGATTTTCTTGACTAATGTTATTACAGGTATTCAAGCTGTTACTAAATACCGTAAGAAGGAATTTAAAAATGATCTTTCAAAAGATTTATTAAATAGATTAAATGCAAAAATCCGACTTCTTTAATTGAAGTTCGGATTTTCTGGTGCATTTAGCCAGATGGAGTAATCTTGGCCTAATGATTTTATAGCTTTTTTCCATACTTGTTTAGAGGGAATTGTCAAAAGAGAATCATATTCAAATTTATCAATAGTTATCCAATAGTTATCTTCTATTTCATTCTCTAATTGATTAATATCCCATCCTGTATAGCCTAAGTAAAACCGTATATCTTCTTTAGAGAGTACTCCAATATTTATTAGGTTTAAAATGGTGTCGAAATCACCTCCCCAATATATTTCTTCGTATATATGTAAAGAATTAGGTATAACATCTGGTCTTTTATGTATGCAAAATATTTTATCCTGTTCTACAGGACCTCCTTCATAAATAGTATGGTGTGCATCCGTTGTAGGAATTAAATCATTTAAAGTTACTTCAAGGGGTTTGTTAAGTACAAATCCGACAGAACCTAATTCTTCGTGGTCTGCCAATATGATTAGTGATCTCGAGAAAGATAAATCAATCAAGTTAGCAGAAGGTAAAGAAATAAGCATATCACCTTTAGAGATGTTTTTTTTGTTTGTCATTTAGAAAAAAAAGGTATTGTTGATAACCTAATATACAAAAAAAAGACCTCATTTAATAAAAATGAAGTCTTTTTAGATCTTTAAAAAAAGTATTTATTTTATTGATGCTTACTTTTTCTTATTTACAGCGCCTTCTAATTCAGAACCAGCTTTGAATTTTACAACTTTTTTAGCTGCAATTTTAATAGTTTTTCCTGTTTGAGGATTTCTACCTTCTCTTGCAGCTCTATCAGTCACAGACCAAGAACCGAAACCTACTAATGAAATTTTATCTCCTTTAGCTAAAGTTGTTTCGATGTTTGATAAAAATGATTCTAATGCTTTTTTAGCTGCTACTTTACTGATTTCTGCATCTTTAGCAATCGCGTCGATTAATTCTGTTTTGTTCATAATAATTTTTTTTAATGGTTAACTTTATTAACGTCCTCTTACAAATTTAGGGCTATTCTCTTATAAAACAAGTGTTTTGCCCAAAAAAATAGAAAAAGTTAAAGTTTTATTTTGGTTTTTTTTAAGCCAAAGTCACTTTAGTATTAAAACCTTGATTTTAATGCTGTTAAATTGCTTTTGCTTCCTCTGTAAAAGAGACTCCGTTTAGCAATTCGTTTGCTTTCATTGGTTTCTTTCCTGGGAATTGTAATCTTAGAATATTAATGAAACCATCTTGAATCGCTACTCTTATTTCCTTCTTTGTATGAGTTATTGTACCTAATGGTAAATTGTGTACTTCTTTTTCAAAAATAGTTTCGTACAATTTTACGTTCCATTCTTGTTCCTTATCTGTAATTGTACACCATGCAGTAGGGTAAGGGCTAAGTCCGCGAATCAAATTGTGAATAGCAGCACCCGGTTTTGAGAAGTCAACTTTAGTGTTGTCTTTATTTAGTTTATAAGCTGTCTTTGTTTCCTCTTTAGGTTGAGTAGTTGTTACAACTTTGTCGTTCTCTATTAAAGAAAGCGTTTCTATTACTGTTTCTGCTCCTAAAAGCATTAACCTGTCATGAAGTTCGCCTGCACTTTCGTTCTCATCGATAAGAGCCTCTTTTTTCAAGATAATTGCTCCCGTATCTATTTTTTCGTCAATAAAGAAAGTTGAAACACCTGTTTTTGTTTCCCCATTGATAATCGCCCAGTTAATAGGTGCCGCACCTCTATAGTCAGGCAATAAAGAAGCGTGTAAGTTGAAAGTTCCTAATTCAGGCATTTTCCAAACTACTTCGGGTAACATTCTAAAGGCAACAACCACATTCAAATTAGCATTGTAACTTTTAAGTTCTTCTAAAAAAGCTTCATCTTTAAGGTTTGTAGGTTGTAGGATTGGTAGGCTTTTTTCAAGAGCATATTCTTTAACAGCAGAATATTTTAGTTTTTGACCTCTACCAGCTGGTCTATCAGGTGCAGTAATTACTGCTACTATATTGTATTTATTTTGATACATAGCATCAAGGATTCCAACTGCAAAGTCAGGTGTTCCCATAAAAATGATACGTAAGTCTTTCATATTATTAGGTATTGATTTTTATCGTTTGGTTTTATTTTATTCTCTTCAAGTAACACTTGAATAGCATATGAGATTTCATCTTTTGTAAATTGATTTAATAAGTCAATATCTTTTATGCTTAAAGGTTTTTCTTGTATGAGTTTATAAATTTGTGATATAACATTTACTTTTTCTTTAGAAGTAGAATTCAGTTTTTTCTTCATACAAGTAGAGCACGTACCACAATCTTTATCTAATTCTTCATCAAAATATTTTAAAAGAATTCTGTTTTTGCAAATATCTTCATTTTGAATATAAAACAGTAAAGAGTCGTATTGATTTATTTTTTTCTCATTGTATAGTTTTAAATGAGGGAACGTTCTGAATAAAGCTCTATCCTCTTCCCAAGCTTCATTAAATATAACTGTTATATCATTCTCTTCAGGAGTGAATCTGCATAGTTCTTGTTGTTGACATTCTTGTAAGCATTTTACGATGTTTTCTATTGTTTCTTCTGTATGTTGAGAAATAATATCAAGATTTATATCAGTTTCATATTCGTAGATACCAGGATAGGTTCTAAGAATAAACAATAAAATGTTTTCATATATTTCGTTATCATATGAGAAATCTAAGATATCACTACTTGAAGCTGTAAAAATTAGTTTTGTTTTATTTCCAGTATTTTGAGTTAGACGTATTACTCCTTGTCTGTCTAAAAATTGTAAAGCGTTATATGCTTTACGGTAAGCGAATTTATTGTGAAAACAAAATTGATTAAAATTAAAACTATTTACGCTATTGTAACCTTCGCCATAGGCTATTCCTAAAAAGTTGTTTAATTTTCTGTAAAGTAGTTTTAAAAATTCTTTATCAAACAAACTATCTTTAAACTGGGTTGTATTTTGTTTTAGTTCTTGATCAGTAAATAATATTGTAGCAAATGCTTTGTTGCCATCTCTACCAGCACGTCCTGCTTCTTGGTAATAGTTTTCAATATTTTCAGGAATCTGAATATGAATGACATTTTTCACATTCTTTTTATCAATTCCCATTCCAAAGGCATTTGTTGCAACTATGATA
The DNA here is from genome assembly GCF_038039755.1 of Myroides sp. C1519. Classification (NCBI taxonomy): domain Bacteria; kingdom Pseudomonadati; phylum Bacteroidota; class Flavobacteriia; order Flavobacteriales; family Flavobacteriaceae; genus Myroides; species Myroides sp. C1519. The sequence continues at coordinate 84,329 of NZ_JBBPHM010000005.1, read as the reverse complement.
GGAGATTTTTCTTCTATCCAGTCTTGCATCCTTTTTTTCTTCTCATTTATAGTCAGTCCACCATGAAAATAAGTAGCACTAAAATTGAGTTGATTTAAGCGTTGGGCAAAGAAAAAAGCTTCTTTTCTCGTTCTAACATATACAATACTTGGAGCAGCATTTTTTCGTAAAATTCTCTCTACAATGTTTATCTGATTTTCTACTTTATAAACTCCATAAATTAAGTTTTCTCTATAAAAGCTTTTCGTAAAAATCTTAGGTTCTATTAATTGTAGATTAGTACAGATATCTTCCACTACTTTTTGGTTAGCAGAAGCAGTTAAAGCAATGATAGGTGTATTAGGAAATAAATTGCGAAGTTTCCCTAATTCTAAATAAGAAGGTCTAAAATCATGTCCCCATTGAGAAATACAATGTGCTTCATCAATTGCAATTAAATTGATATTAAGTTTTTCTATTCTTTCTAATATCCACGTTTGTTGTAAGCGCTCAGGAGAAACATAAAGAAATTTGTAATTACCATACAGACAATTATCAAAGATTGCATCTATCTCGTGCATTGGCGTACCTCCTATAATTGCAGTAGCTTTTATATTGAGTTTGTTTAGATTATTAACTTGATCTTCAATCAAAGCGATTAGAGGAGAAACAACTAAACAAGTTCCTGGCATAACTAAAGCAGGGATTTGGAAGCAGATACTCTTACCTCCACCAGTTGGTAGCAAAGCAAAAGTGTCTTTTGCTTTCAGAACAGAATCAATAATCTGTTGTTGGGGTTCACGAAAGCTATCGTACTGCCAATACTTTTGAAGTATTTCAAGAGGTGTAACCATAATCTGTTAACTACAAGAAGTTTTGTAACGAATATAAGTATTTTATGGTAAATAAAAGGGTTATAGTTAGAAAACTATAACCCTTTTAGTGTAATTGTGATATTTTATTAAACTTTACTTAAAATAAAGTCTATTCTATTTTCAACTGTATCGCGAGGAACTTCAATTAAATCATATCCATATTTAGAATATGTGTTAATTAAGTGTTCGTGAATTTCGCTTGCTTCTTGGAAACTTTCATAACGTTGTTCATCACTAATGTAAATATTTTCCCAAGGTGGTAACAAGAAAATTTGATGATACATATGCTCTTTGCAAGCTGCATCAAAACTTTCAGGGTAATTATCCCCTTTGTAGTGCATATAAGCTAATACATCAGGTATTCCTCTATCTATAAATACAATATTGCTTTTTTCGCAAATTGCTTCTTTATGTTGCTTAATTCTCCCTTCTAAAAGTAATTGACTAAACAGTAAAGGCTCTGTTAAAAATAGTTGGTCAATTCCTTTTTGTTGAGCTTGTTTAGTTACCTCACGAGATATTTCTGGATAGCAAATATATCCCTTCTTAGTAAGTTCGTTAATCAACGTCGTTTTACCAGATCCTGGGCCTCCTATGATTAAGATTAATTTTGTGTTCATTTTGCTGTAAATATCAAAGGTGCAAAATTACAATAAAATGTTTGCTATGAAAGAGTTTTAACGACATCTTTTGAAAATACTACATCTAAAAATGATTATATTTGCCTAATAAAAAGATTATGGACGAAAAAACACAAGACTTTTACGCAAGACTTAAAGAGCAATTAGAGAGTGATACAAATTGGCCAAGACCTTATTTATACAAATTCATTGTGCCAGGTGATGCGAGTAAAATTGCTCAAGTAGAAGAAGCTTTCGACGGTTGTAAAGCTGATATTCAAATCAAAAATTCAAGTACAGGTAAGTTCTCAAGCGTATCTGTAAAATTAAATGTCAATAATGCTCAAGAAATTATTGATAAATATATTGCAGTATCTTCAATAGAAGGTATTGTTTCTTTATAACTTCGTTTTAATTTTAATTAGAACATTTATTTTATTGCGAATTCCTTTTTTAGTATATTTAGCTGAATTGATTTCGCATCATTTATAATTATAGTATCCTATGAATTTTAATTCTCGAGAAGCAGTAAATAATTTAGATTACAATACTTCTAAAAAAGCTCTTGTCATTCCAGAGTATGGTCGTCATATGCAAAGTTTGATTGACCATGTTTGTAAAATTGAAGATAGAGAAGAACGAAACAAAGCTGCACGCTATGTAATTAGCGTAATGGGGAGTATGAATCCTCACTTGAGAGATGTGCCTGATTTTCAACACAAATTATGGGATCAATTATTTATGATGTCAAAGTTTGAATTGGATGTTGATAGTCCTTTTCCAATTGCTACGCAAGAGACTATTTTTAGCAAACCTGAAAAATTAGCGTATCCTCAAAATCACCCTAAGTATAGATTTTATGGTAATAATATTACCTATATGATTAATAAAGCTATTGCCTGGGAAGATGGAGAAATGAAAGATGCTTTAATTATGGTTATTGCTAATCATATGAAAAAAAGTTACTTGAGCTGGAATAAGGAAACAGTTAAAGACGAGGTTATTTTTGAACATTTATGTGAATTGTCAAATGGAAAAATAAACTTGTTTAAGAAAGAGGAAGAGCTGTCTACTACAGCAAATCTAATTCAAGTAAATAAAAAACAATCAAATAAAGCTAATTTCACAAGCAATCAAAAGAACGCGAGTACAAATAGCAATAACAAGAAGTTTAAAACAAATAATAACTATCACTCTAAAGGTAAAAAATAATGAGTACTTTCAAAATAGAAGGAGGATTCCAATTAAAAGGTGAGGTGCACGCGCAAGGAGCTAAAAATGAGGCTTTGCAAATTTTATGTGCTGTTTTACTTACACCTGAAAAGGTAGTTATTTCTAATATTCCTGATATCATTGACATTAATAAGTTAATCGAGTTATTGGGTAATTTAGGGGTTAAAATAGAGGAATTAGGACCTAATAAAAAGTCTTTTCAGGCAGATGATCTAAATTTAGATTATTTAGTTTCTGACGATTTTAAAAGTGGAGGAAAAGCACTTAGAGGTTCTATTATGATGGTAGGGCCATTATTAGCTCGTTTTGGAAAAGGATATATTCCTAAACCAGGAGGAGATAAAATTGGAAGAAGAAGATTAGATACGCACTTTGATGGGTTTATCCAATTAGGTGCAAAGTTTAGATATAACAAAGAAGAGTATTTCTACGGAGTTGAAGCTGAAAAGTTAGTAGGAGCTGATATGTTACTTGATGAAGCATCTGTAACAGGTACTGCAAATATCTTAATGGCGTCAGTTTTAGCTGAAGGAAAAACTACAATTTACAATGCTGCTTGTGAACCATATATTCAACAACTATGTAAGATGTTGATTTCAATGGGAGCAAAGATTGAAGGTGTAGGTTCTAACTTGTTGAAAATTGAAGGAGTTAAGGAACTTTTCGGTTGTGAACACGCAATGCTTCCAGATATGATTGAGATTGGTTCTTGGATTGGACTGGCTGCAATGACTAAAAGTGAAATTACAATTAAAAATGTAGGGTGGGAACATTTAGGTGTTATCCCAAATACATTTAGAAGATTGGGGATTACGCTTGAAAAGAGAGGTGATGATATTTATATCCCTGCTCATACAGAAGGATATGAAATTCAAAGCTTTATTGATGGGTCGATCTTAACAATTGCTGATGCTCCATGGCCTGGATTAACACCTGATTTATTAAGTGTTATTTTAGTAGTGGCAACACAAGCAAGAGGAGAGGTGTTAATTCATCAAAAGATGTTTGAAAGCCGTTTGTTCTTCGTTGATAAATTGATTGACATGGGAGCTAAGATTATCTTATGTGACCCACATAGAGCAGTGGTGATTGGACACGACTTTAAATCTCAGTTAAAAGCAACTAATATGTCATCTCCTGATATTCGTGCTGGTATTTCTTTATTAATTGCTGCACTTTCTGCTAAAGGGGTTAGTGTAATTCAGAATATTGAACAAATTGATAGAGGGTACGAAAGAATCGATGAGAGATTGAGAGCTTTAGGTGCACATATCGAGAGAATAGAAGATTAAATATAATTGTCTTAGTTTTTATAAGAATAAGACAATAAGTAATATAAAAAAGGCTACGTGAATTTTACACGTAGCCTTTTTTTATTCTTTATTTTTGAAGTAAATCCAATATTTTAATCCCAAAAACGACTCCGTATTTATTTGGAGCATCAGCTGATACAGCGCGGAAGTAGTCTATTCTAAATGGTCTAAACTTACCAAAACCAACGTTGTTCAATCCGATACTAAATTCGCCATACACATCTTTGTCTGGCACGTGTAGCATATGATATCCGGCAACTAATGAATATCTCGTTTTATTTAAAAGAGGAATTTTGTTGATGATAAACCCTCTAAAGTCGTGTTCTAAGTGTAATTCTATATATGATTTGTTTGTACTGTATTCATAATAAGGTAATAAGTTAAAGTGCTTGTTATACACAGCAGATGAACCTATAAAAGTGCTATTACCATTAAAATGCTTATAGTCTGTAAAAGCAATATTGTTTTGTTCTAAATATTTACCAGCACTTAAACCAATATATAGATTACCAATGTTTCCAATGTTGTCATTGTATTTAGTTGATAATGACACATAAGTATAATTGTAATCACTTGTTGTTGAGTTTAATGCTTTTTCTAAATTTAAAAATAGAATAGGGTATTTAGATGTTGGTATATATTGTTTTCGATTAGGGTAACTTATTATTTTTTGATCAAACACTAAATTGAATCCTATGTTTAATTTAAAGATCTTGTTGTCTTCGAATGGATGATTTTCTGTATCATTTGGATCTAATGGATTATTTGAAGAAAAGGTTAAATGTGGTACGAAAGGTGGTGTGTTAATGTGATTACTCAGTGCTTTTCTTGAGGAGTATTCTAAGCTTGTTGTCAGTTTTAATCCATTAAAAGCGTATTGTTCATATTGCAGTTTAAGAAAACTCTTTTGAAAATATTTCGCATAGTTCTTACCAAACCAGGCACTTGCAAATGAGTTAATAGGTGTTTTAATCGGATCATCTTGGTTGAATTGTAAGATTGAACTTCCTCCTGAAAGCGTAACTTTATTGTAGTTCTTTTGGTTGAAAATATGAGATGCATATCCTGAAACTCGATATTTGTTTTCTGACACTCCGTAATTAACAATTGTACCCATTTGTGTTTGTTGGAAGTCATCGTAATCTTTTACGTAGTCAAGTCCAGTGGTAACATTAAACCCTTGTACGGCATTAAAAGCAAATGTTGAAAGCAATCCCCTATACGAATAAGAAGTAGCTTTATATGAGTTAATGTATTGGTATCCTTTGACTAATTTAAATAAAGTAAAATTATTAGATCTTTTATCTATTGAATCTAATGTAGCTTTAGTTCCCTCTTGTGCAAAAATAGTTTGTGAGTTAAAGGTCTCAATCTCTTTTTGTTTCAAAGTATAAGGTCTTAGGTTGTCCCAGTAATCTTCTGTTTTGTTTAAAAAGTTATTAGAATATTGAATAAGCTCATTAGAGAAATCACTTTTATGTAAAGTGTTGTCATATTGGTAATCACTATAAATGGCATCAAATTGACCAGTAAAGTTGAAGACAAGAAACTTTCCTTTTAAATAAATATTCTGTGAACTCTTTATGTATTTATTAAAACTATTATCGTGTTTATAATTTTGAACTAATACCAATTGCTGTATATGTTTTAGCCCAATATTTTCTCCATTCATTGCAGCATATAGGTGTGTTACTTGCCACTGATCACTCGTGATAGTCATCGATCCTTTCATAATGGGTTCTCTATCTCTTTTGGGAGTAAACTCTATTTCATATAGCGTATTACCATTGCTATCTTTGTTAATGCTTTTAACTGTAAAATAGTAATATGTTTTAGCGTAAGGCATTAGTGGAGAGACTAAATTAAACTGTTTTGAAGCGACTTTGTTAGTCAGATTAATATCACTATCAGAAGCAGTTAAAAAGTATAAGTCCTTAGAAATACCTACCTCCTTAAGACCAATTACCTTTTCTGTCGTGTGATTTTCATTTAATGTTGTAACCTTAGAGGAAATTTCACCGAGGTAAACAAAATTTCCTGATGGATCAATATCCAATGAAGGGTCTAAATCTTTTCTTTTTTGTCCTAAGAAAGAGTTTCGGGAAGTTGCTAATTGTAAGTTTCCTTTAGAATAGTAGTCAAAAGAATACTTAGTTAAGGTATTTTGTTTCAGATTTTTTGCAACTAATCCCATTATAAATAAGGCATATTCATCTTGAGGATTTTCATAAAAAAAATCTACTTGGTCTAAAGGTTTTAAGATAATATCCCATTGACCATTTGGAGTGTTATTATCAGTATATTCTAATTTTTTTGTGATATGATCTTCTTCTTGTATAAAAATTATGTCTTTTTGATTTACGCCAATTTTAAAAATACCATCTATGTTAGTAGTTGTTTGCCTATCAGTATTTTTGACAAATACCTTCGCATTAGGCAATGCTTTTCCGTTAGGAGAGGTCACTCGTCCTAATATAGAAGCTGTTTGACAGTAAGCATTACAAGTAATAAGTAATAAAACTATAGTTGTAATTACTGAATTAAATAGATATTTTGACATTAAATTTGAAAGGATGCTATAGCTAAATCATAACTTTTTAATCCAAAACCAACTATTGTTCCCTGACAAACACTTGATATATATGAATGTTTTCTAAATTCTTCACGCTTGAATGTATTCGAAATATGAACTTCGATGACAGGCGTTTCGATCGCAGCAATAGCGTCAGCAATTGCAATAGACGTATGTGTATAGGCACCTGCATTAAGGATTATTGCATCATAAGAAAAGCCTACTTCGTGTAATTTATTAATAAGTTCTCCTTCAATATTAGATTGGTAGTATTCTAATTGTACTTCTGGATAGTTGTTTTTTAAACGAAGAAAATACTCTTCAAATGATTGATCCCCATATATAGTAGGCTCTCTTTTTCCTAATAAATTTAGGTTAGGACCATTAATTATTAATATTTTCATAGCCATTTAATTAAGTAGTAACAAATATATTATATAATAGTATAGGTGTACTATTAATTCACTCTATATTATGTTTTTTGTGCTTTACTTTTATTTATAAGACAAAATGTAATTATAGTTTTGTTAATGTTTGGTTGTTTTTAAAGATATATTTATGTGTTTAAGTTAATCTTCTTGTGAATATGTGTAGATGTTGTGTTATTGTTGGTTATAATTAGGTGGTTCTGTTTATTAGTACTTTTGTTAACAATTATTTAAGTAAAATATTTTATTTTGTATATCCTTGTAATACAAGGTGTTGTGGTTTTTATAATAGGTTATTCTTTGCGATTCTGTTATATTTTTATTAAAAATTCTGTAGTTTTTATAGGTAGTTTGTACATTTGACTTAGTTAAAAATTAAAAATAGCTAAATATGAAAAAATTAGTACTTTCAGTTATGGCAGTTGCAGCTTTTGGTTTTGCAGCTAACGCACAAGAAAAAGAAAAACCAACTTACGGATTCCAAGAGTCTAATGTATTTTTAGAAGGAAGCTTCAGTATTTCTGATTCTAATGTGAAAATGACAGGATCTGATGAGAAAATTAAAACTACAAACTTCGAAGTTAACCCTAAAGTAGGTTATATGTTGAATGATAAATTTGCTGTTGGAGCTTCTGTAGGTTTCGGTAAATTAGGTCTTGACAACGAATTATTTGATGGTGCTTTTGACGGTGTTGATGCAGAGTACATTAAATCAACTTACGCTGGTGTTTTTGCTCGTTACTACTTCTTAGAAGTTGGTCAACGTTTCAAAACTTTTGCTGAAGTAGGTGTTGGATTTAGCGAAGGTAAAATGGATGTAAGTGGAGTTACTAACAAAGCAACTGGTATCCGTGCTGGTTTAGACTTAGGTTTCAACTACTTCTTAACTCAAAACTTAGCAGTTTCTTTCAACGTTGCTAACGTATTCTCTTACGCTAATTACAATGTAAAAGTTGATGGTGAAAAAACAAACACTGTTTCTAACACTAACGCTAATGTTAACATTTTCAATAACTTCTTTGATAATGCTAAATTTGGTTTAACTTACAAATTCTAATTAATAGAATAAGTAAAACTTATATTATTAAGAGCCTCTCATTTCGAGAGGCTCTTTTTTTTGTTTGTATATTTGAAAGGTATAAAATCAATTTATGTTATCTAATTACTGGGAGAAAAATATAAAAATGTTTACAACTTATCTGAAGTTGGAAAGGGGATTGTCAGAAAATTCTTTGGAGAGTTATGAGCTTGATGTTCGTAAGTTTCTGATGTATTTAGGTGGATATGAACAAGAGTATAAACTTGAAGAAATTGATGTTGCCTTAGTACAAGAGTTTTTATATTCAATTGCAGAAATTGTAGCGCCTACTACTCAGGCACGAATTATTTCGGGATTGAAGAACTTCTTTAATTATTTTATTCTTGAAGGATATATAGAAAAGTCACCTGTAGAGTTGATAGAAGCTCCTAAAACAGGGCGTAAATTACCAGATACGCTTAGTTTAGAGGAAATAGATTTGTTAATTGGTGCAATTGATCAGTCAACACCGGAAGGTTTTAGAAATAAGGTTATGTTAGAGGTGTTATATAGTTGTGGACTTCGCGTTAGTGAATTGGTTGGTTTGCGATTATCTGATTTGTTTTTTGAAGAAGGGTTTATTCGAGTAATAGGTAAGGGGAGTAAACATAGATTTGTTCCGATTGATGAGCATTCGATGGAGTTAATTACTTTATATGTAAATACTATTCGCTCACAATACACAGTAAAGAAAGAGAGTAGTGATATTGTTTTTTTAAATCGAAGGGGAGCACAGTTAACACGTGCGATGATATTTACGATTATAAAGCGTTTAGCAGTAGAAGTAGAGTTGAACAAGAATATAAGTCCACATACCTTTCGTCATTCATTTGCAACGCATCTATTAGAGAATGGTGCGGATATAAGAGCAATACAGGTAATGTTAGGACACGAATCTATTACAACTACAGAAATATACACACACATCACTACAGAGCGCTTAAGAGTGGTTTTAGAGGATTATCACCCAAGGTCACAGAAATAGTTAATATTTCTTGGTCCACTTCTTTAAGTTAAGTATTTAAGAGGGAGTAGGATGCTATAAAATACACGTGAATTGTTGGTTGTTTATAACAAGTTGATAGTGTGGTACAATAGTAAACAGTTGGTTAAACCATAGCTGTTATAAAGAAAAACCGGTTGTTTGATAGATCTAAGAGATTGTGTAGATCAGGAGTAGGTTAGATTTGTTTTCACACTTATAGAAAAGGAAGTGAGTATAATTTAGAATAGGTAATTGATTAAAAGAATAAATAAAGACCTTAGGGTTTTAAGCATAAAAAAAGGAGTTATTGAAAAATAACTCCTTTTTTGTTTTATTACTTAGCAATGTTAATTGCTCTTGTTTCTCTAATTACAGTGATTTTCACTTGACCAGGGTAAGTCATTTCAGTTTGAATTTTTTGAGAAATATCAAACGAAAGCGTTGCCGCCATATCATCAGTTACTTTTTCACTTTCTACGATTACACGTAATTCTCTACCAGCTTGAATAGCATAAGCATTTTTCACACCGTTGAACTCGTTAGCAATACTTTCAAGATCTTTTAGACGTTGGATGTAAGAGTCTAATACTTGACGTCTTGCACCTGGTCTTGCTCCAGAAATAGCATCACAAACTTGAATAATAGGAGCAATTAACGTAGTCATTTCGATTTCGTCGTGGTGAGCTCCAATAGCGTTACAAACCTCAGGTTTTTCACCATATTTCTCAGCCCATTGCATACCTAAGATTGCGTGTGGTAGTTCGCTTTCTGTTTCTGGCACTTTACCGATATCGTGAAGTAATCCAGCACGTTTAGCTAACTTAACATTTAATCCTAATTCAGCCGCCATCAAACCACAAAGCTTAGCAACCTCTCTTGAGTGTTGTAGTAAGTTTTGTCCGTAAGATGAACGGTATTTCATTCTACCTACTATTTTGATTAATTCAGGGTGTAATCCGTGAATTCCTAAATCAATAACAGTTCTCTTACCAATTTCAATGATCTCCTCATCAATTTGTTTAGTAGTTTTAGCAACTACCTCTTCAATTCTTGCTGGGTGGATACGACCATCTGTTACTAAACGGTGTAAAGATAAACGAGCAATTTCTCTTCTAACTGGGTCAAAACAAGAAAGGATAATAGCTTCTGGAGTATCGTCAACGATGATTTCTACACCAGTTGCAGCTTCAATAGCTCTAATATTTCTACCTTCTCTACCAATAATTCTACCTTTTACATCATCAGATTCGATATTGAATACAGATACACAGTTTTCAACTGCTTCTTCCGTTCCAATACGTTGAATAGTATTGATAATAATCTTTTTAGCTTCTTGTTGAGCTGTAAGTTTCGCCTCTTCAATTGTTTCTTGAATAGAAGCCATTGCGTTAGCTTTAGCCTCAGTTTTTAAACTTTCAATGATTTGATTCTTAGCTTCTTCTGCAGTTAATCCAGAGATAATTTCTAATTGTTCAACTTGAGTACGGTGAAGTTTTTCAATTTCCTCTTGTTTTCTTTCGATAATTTCAAGTTTATGATCGTAATCTTTAACTCTTTTTTCTCCTTCTTCAACAGCTTTTTTTGCTTTAGCTAATTCACTTGAGATTTGAGATTCTTTATCTCTTGTTCTCTTTTCAGCTTCAGCAATTTTTTTATCTCTACTTAATATTACTTGCTCGTGTTCAGATTTTAATTCAATGAATTTCTCTTTTGCTTGTAATATTTTTTCTTTCTTGATTGCTTCACCTTCTGCTTTTGCGTCACGTAAAATTGTCTTTACTTCCCCCTCTGCGTTTTTCAATATAGAAGAAGCATGGTTTTTTTCAAGGTATTTTGCTACCATGAAGCCTATTGCGGCACCGATCACAATTCCTCCAATGGTCATCAATAATATTTCCATAAATGTTCCTATAAATTATATATAAAAAAAGCTCACACCAGCTTGAGTCGCGTAAACTCTCTAAATAACAAGTTTTGAGTTAGCCTGCTGTTCAAGGATCTGCTTAACGCAGCGTGCTTTAGTAGCAAAGATTCACCCATTTTAATTTGTTTGCGTTGAGTTTATCAAACAGTACTAATGTGAGCAGTATTTTTAGTCTTATGTAAAGAACGTGATTTCGAATTTATTTTGATAGAATACGATCTAAAGCTTCATCCAGTTTTATTAATCTATCCACAGCTTTTGTATATCCTTCTGTAGTGTCAATTGTTTTCTGTTCATTTTGCGATGCAAATTGTAATGCACACATCGCTAAAACATCTTGCTTATCTCTAACAGCATAGTTTTCTTCAAATTGATGAATCATTATCTCAATCTTCTTAGAAGCAGAACGCAAGGCCTCCTCCTGAGAATAACCAACTGTTAGTGGGTAAACCCTATCAGCAATTGATAATTTTATCTTTAATTGTTCATCATTTTTACTCATATACCTCTATTTTGTGAGATGAGCTATACATTGATCGATTTCTTTAATCAATGAATTTATCTTCAGTTTCGTATCTCTTCTATTCTCTTCACTGCCCAATAGCGAACTCGCTAAACGTAACGATTCATACTTTTCATAAATTGAATCCAACTGCTTTTCATTTCTTTGAATCTCCTCTTCTGCTGAAAGTAAAGTCTTTTTCAACTCTTTATTTTCAGCTTCTAATACATTCAGTCTTTGTACAAGTCTTGCAAACTTAACTTCCAAAGAATTGACAACATCAGTTAGTTCACTCATTACGCTTAATATTCACTATCCTAATACTACAAAGTTACAATTAGTATTCATATTTAAAAAGCTTTCATAAAAAAAAAAGAAAATTTCTATGCATAATTTACAAGCTGTTAGCTATGTTGTTCATTTTAAGTCATAATACTAAATATTTTGGCTCTTATTATGTATTTTAGCCAAAAAGTTTTTTTGTTATGAATGTAAGAGTACTTACTGGTATTATCTTATGCGGTTTCGGTGTTTACGCTCAAAATAACAACACCCTTCAATTTGACAATCCTTTACATATTCCTATTAATGCGTCTGGTAATTTTGGCGAATTAAGAGGTACTCACTTCCACGCAGGACTTGATATTAAGACCCAACAGCGTACGGGATTGCCTGTTTATGCTCCAGCTGATGGGTACGTATCGCGAATTAAAGTCTCAACTTGGGGGTATGGTAAGGCTTTGTATATTGATCATCCTAATGGACAAACAACTGTTTATGGACACTTGGATAGTTATGCTGGAGAGATTGCTGATTTAGTGAAAAACAGACATTATGCTGAAAAGAGTTTTGAAATTGAAATATTCCCTCGTAAGAATCAACTTGCAGTAAAACGCGGACAAATTATTGCTTATACTGGTAATACGGGTGGTTCTGGTGGACCACATTTACACTACGAATTTAGAGATACGCAGACACAACAAATTTTAAACCCATTGGGTGAAGGAATGGATAAAATGCTGACTGATACGCAGGTTCCTTCTGTAAATGCTGTTTTTGTGTATCCATTGAGTGATGAGGCAGTTGTAAATCAAGGACAGATTCCTCAGCAATTATCATATGTTACTCAAAATGATGGAACGCTTTTAGTTTCGCCTATTAAAGCGAAAGGTACCATTGGTTTTGGAATTGATATTCACGATACAGCTAATTTCAATACAAACAAAAACGGTGTTTACGCAGTTGAAACTTTTGTAAATAGTAAGCGTGTCTTTAATTATAAGTTCGACCGTTTTTCTTTTGCTGAAAGCGGATTGGTTAATGCGTTAATTGACTATGAACGTTTTGTTACAACAAGAAAGAAAGTACAGAAGTTGTTTTATGACAAACCTTATAATCTTTCGGTTTTATCAATTGATGCTTCTAAAGGACAAATTAATGTGAAACCAGGGGAGAACTATACGTATAAAATAGTGCTTTCTGATTATCACGGAAACACAAAAACAATTAGTATTCCGGTTGAATATGCTGATGAAGTAGTTCAGAATGCAAGAAAAGTGGAGTCGGGAGAATACAAAATCAACGCAGATAGAGATTATATTTTTGAAAAGGAGAACGTAACAGTGAGTATGCCTGTTAAAGCGTTTTACAATGATTTTGAAATGAATATGTCTGTTGCAAATAATGTGTTGAAATTACACAAGCCTGTTGTTCCAATGGCGAAAAGTATTGCCATTACATTTGATACTTCAAATATGGATATATCAAATAGAGATAAAGCATTTATCGCTCGTGTTGATGGGGGAAAAAGAGATTATTTCAAAACAACTAAAAAAGGAAATCTGTGGACTATCTACACAAAGAGTTTTGGAGATTATAAGATTTTGACTGATGAAGTTGCGCCTAAGATTTACAAACCGAGTTTTGAAGAAGGACAGTGGATTAGTAGTGCAACAGAAGTTTCTTTTTTAATTTCTGACGATGTGGCTGGTATTTCATCTATTGTGGGAACAATTAATGGAAAATGGGCTTTGTTAGATTACGATTATAAAACAAAGAAAATTGTACATAAGTTTAGTGATAAGGTGGTTGTTTCAGGTAGAAATGACGTTGTGATAAAAGTTACTGATAATGTAGGAAATGAAGGTGTTTTCGAATCTCATTTCTTCATTAAGTAAATAACGAATAACTGTTAATAGGTAGTTTATTCAGCTGTAGAGAAGTACAGCTAAAAAATAGATTACTCATTTTGATGGATAAAAACACGAATTAAGTATCTTTGATTTATTAAACACTCATATTATGAAATTAGGCGTAGGATTGTTTTTAGGAATCTTTTTAGTATTTGGAGCTTGTAAGCAAGAAGAAGAGAAGCCAAAAGTTAGTTATAAAGAAGAGAGTTCTTCTACGGTTGGTACTGAAACAGTAAAAGAAAAAGAAAGAGCAGAGGATATTCGTATCGCTGACTTACCTGTTTTAATGGGACAGTCTAATTATTTAATTCACCCAGTTGGTGAAGTACGCGTTTATAGCTATACTTCTAAAAGTGGTATGAGTAAAGTGAGTCAAACTTCTTATACAGTTTCAAATTATGCTCCTTTTGAATTAACAGGATATCTTGAGAATTTAATGTTTCAACACAAAGATTCTTTAGAAATTAGACCGCTGACGGATGCTAAAATACAAATCCAAAGTGTTACATATTTAAACACTATTGCTGAGAAATTCAAGAAGAATATTTTAGTGTATAGCATTTTTGATGCGGATACAAACAGAGATGGTAAGATTGACTCTAATGATATCAAAACACTTTACATTAGTAGATCTAATGGGAAAAGTTTTAAAAGGTTGAGTGAAAATTTACACGAGGTGTTAGATTGGACTGTAATTGATGCTCAAAATAGGTTGTACTTTAGAACAATTGAGGATATTAATAAAAATGGAGCGTTTGATAAAGATGATAATGTAAATTATTACTACATCAATTTATTAGATAAAGATTGGGAAGTGATTAGTTACGACCCTTTACGTGTAGAGAAAGAAATAGAAATTTTAGAATAATATAAAAAAGCTCGTTGATTCAACGAGCTTTTTTTATGTTATAAATGCAACTTTTCTACTTGTTCTTTTAAAGCTTTATTCATCGCAATGAAACCAGCTAAAGTTTCAGTTTGTAATTTTTTTTTCAAGAAAGGAACAAGGATTCCTGAAAATTCTTCACTGTGGTAAAACTCACATTGTACTTCATTAATCTGTTTTATTTTAAAACAATGGTGTCCGTCAAAAATACCTTTACAGAGTAGTTTCCCTTTCCAACTAAAATAACGTTCTTTTCTATTGCAGAATACAATCGGCTTAAAAGACATTGAAGGAAGCTGAATAAACAAAGGCATTCCAATCACAGCCTGTCCTTCAATATGTGAAATAAAAGGATTCCAATTCGGATATTCTTGAAAGTCCATTAATACATCCCAAATTTGTTTTTTAGTCGCTTGAATAGTTATACTTGTTTCTATTTTCATCTTGTCAATTGTTTAGATGACAAAGATGTGTCTTCACAAACAAAGATCTCTTGACTTTAATCAAGAAAACACTTTCTGAAAAGTTGCTATAGTATGCCTACATTTTTTCAACGATATAGTCGTCTTTCTTCGTTTCTCCAAGGTTGAAGTGCAAGACCTCACCATAGCCAACCGGAATTTTGAATGTGTTTTCTAAAGGAGTATTCAATAGATAATTCCACATACATCTCATTGGACCTCCGTGTGTAATTAATAAAACCTTGTTGTATTTCTTTTGTCTTAGTTCGTCTAAAAAGGAAGTCACTCTTTGTTGTACAGTCATAAGGTTCTCCCCATAAGGAGGAGATGTATTCACAATATCGTTCATCCAGTTATCAAAACTTTGTTTCGGAATCTCATCCCAAGGTTGCATTTCCCAAGCTCCAAAATCCATTTCTAATAGCCTATCGTCAGAGGAGTAGAACTGGTTGAATTCTTCTGCAATAAACGTACATCTTCTCAAAGGGCTTGAAAAGATTGCGTCAATATCCATAGGAATTCGTTGTTTTGTTATTTTTATTTCATCTGTGTATCCATTTAACAAAGGTACATCAGTTTGACCGTAGCATACGCCAGTGGGGACATCTACTGCGGTGTGTCGCATTACATAAATTTCCATAATAGTATAGTTGATAGGTAAAATAGCACTTCACATACTTGTTGTATCGTTCCTAAACAATCACCTGTATATCCGCCGATGTGTTTTTTAAAGTAATAAGCTAAATAGAGTTTACCCAAATAGCTGATAAAAAAACTGAGGATAAAAATATAGTTGTTATAAAGGAAAAAGGGAACAAGTGTTATCGTAAGTGAAAATAATAGCGATTGATAAGGTAATCTTTTATTAGCTAATGGTTTTGATTTACTTTGGTCTGTGTCGCGTACATATTGATGTGTGTAAATCATTGTAGAAGCGTGAAATCTACTGGTAATATGCGCATTTATTAGCGTAATGACTACTAATGAAATAGATGCACTTCCGAGTTCGTGTAAGGCAAGAAATTTTAGTAGAAGCAACAGTACAATACCGATTACGCCATAAGCACCAATACGACTATCTTTCATAATAGTCATTATTTTTTCTTTGCCATAACCACCACCAAAAGAATCGCATACATCAGTAAAACCGTCTTCGTGAAATGCTCCTGTTAATAATACAGAGATACACATTGATAATACAATAGCGATGTCAATTGAAAATAAGAATTGAAATAAGTAAAAGCTCATTGCCGCCACACCACCTACGATATACCCAATAAAGGGAAAGTATCGCTGTGATTTATTCATTATTTCTTCGCTATACGGTATTTTAAACGGTATAGGTATTCTGGTGAAGAACATAATAGCTGTAGCAATATAAATTAGTTGCCTCCGAATCATTTGTTTGACACATTAGCAGATTGAAAACTTGCCATATTATTTAAAAAGGCAACAGCATTTTCGATAATAGGATAAGCCAAAGCACAGCCCGTACCTTCTCCTAATCGCATTCCTAAGTCTAAAATCGCTTTTTGTTCTAAAGAACGAAGCATTAAGTTATGACCAATTTCATCTGATTTATGACAGAAAATAGCGTTGTTTATTATTTTAGGGTTAATTCTATTAGCACATAAAAAAGCACTTGAAGCAATAAAACCATCTACTAAGATAATCATATTGTGTTCATACGCTTCTAACATAGCTGCACACATTTGGGCAATTTCAAAACCACCAAAGAACATAAGTGTTTCCTGTGGTGTTTTTGGTTTTGGATGTGCGTCTAATACAGCAGTAAGTGTCTGTTTTTTCTGTTGCAATTGTTTTGCATTTAATCCCGTACCATTACCTACACATTTATCAATTGGTAAGTCTAAGAAAACACTCATTAACAAAGAGGCAGAAGAAGTATTTCCAATTCCCATTTCTCCAAATCCAATTATATTAGTACCCTTTTCAGCAATATCACGTACAATTTTCTGTCCCATTTCAAAGCAAAAGTTTAATTCACTTTCTGACATTGCCTGATTTGCCAACATATTTTTTGTACCATATCCTGCCTTAGCATCTATTAAAGTTGGAGATAAAGAAAAGTTGTGGTTTACGCCAGCATCTACGATTTTGATGTCAATATTATTTTGCTTACAAAATACATTAATAGCTGCTCCTTCACTTAGAAAATTACTAACCATTTGAAAAGTTACCTCTTGTGGGTAAGCACTAACACCTTCTTTAGCTAAACCGTGGTCTGCTGCAAAAACTACAATTGTAGGGTTAACAAGTTGCGGGGTTAATGATTGTTGAATTCTTCCTATTTTAAAAGCAATATCCTCTAATAGTCCAAGTGCTTTTAATGGTTTTGTTTTTAAATTAATTTTTTCTTGAAGTTGCTCGTCAAAAGTCATTGTGTAGTAAGTTGGTTTACACAAATATAACTTAATTCGTAATATATCAGTATAAGAATAAACGTTTAAAAGGAAATTGATTTCTTTCTAATACGGCTGAGTGTTTCTGGTGTTATTCCTAAAATAGACGCAATATATTGATGAGGTATTTCATTGAATAGTCCCCCATATTCATTAAAAAAATTCCTATATCGTTGTTCTGCGTTAAGAGAAATAAATTGAAAGATACGCTGTTCCATCTGTTCAAAACAATGGGCTATAAACATTCTTTCTTTTGCAGACCAATTAGCAATTTGTTGTTCTAAAGTAAGATAATCTGATTTTGAAATCACAAGTGCCTGAATAGGTGTTAAGGCCTCAATATTCCATTTGCTTGTAGTGTTGAATAACCAGGCAGATAAGTCTGTTACAAAGTAATTAGGCATACTAATCCACTGTGTAATTTCCTTGTCGTCTTGTATAGCATAGATTCTCGCAAAGCCAGATTGTATAAAGTAGAGGTGGTTACACTTTTGCGTGGTAGCAAGTAATAATTCACCCTTTTTAAAAGTAATTGGGGAGAATAAGTTTTCTGCTATTTTAGTTTCTTCAACAGAAAGTTGTAAGCTACTTTGAAGTTTTTCTGTAAATGTTGGCATAATCAAAAATAACAAAAAAGAAACGCCCTACGAAAAAAGTAGGGCGTTAATCAATTATTCTTGAGGAGTAGAATTATTCTTTAATTCTTCTTCCATTGCTTTTCTTTCTTTGATAAACTCTTCTAATTGTTTACCATATTTATGTGCCATTACTTCAGGAGAAAGCGATTTGTAAATCGTATCCAAGTATTTCACATTTGCATCATATAAATCAGTCAATGCAATATAAGGAGTAGCATCAGAATCTTTGTGATTCAATGCAAAATTTACAGCGTTAAGGTATTTTCTAACTAAGAACTTTTTAGACAGTTTAGTAATACTATCAATTTTAGCAGCATTGTTTTCTTTCTCAGCGTTGAAACGCGCTACTAACAATTCGTTTTGTTTATCTAAAACAGCAGATCTTGTTTTTAAGTAGTTTTCGTATGTTTCTTGAGATTTAGACCCTGTTACTTTAGCATCAGCATAAAAATTCTTCAAAGTAGTATTAACAGTCATTTGCCCTGGTTCAGCAAAAAACATAATTTGGTTGTCTTGAGAATTTGTATGTCCTCTGTCTAACGTCAAAAAGAATACCTCTGGGGAATCAATATTTAAATCAAATTTAAAACTTGAATCTCCAGTCACAGCTAAAGAGTCGATTGCTTTAAAAACAGTATCTTGTATTTGATACAAGTATAAATTACCTTGTTTAAAGCCATCTACTTTTCCAGTAACAATTAAGTTACCTTTTCCGCTTTCTTTATTACAAGAAACGAAAAGTGCTCCAGTAGCTATTAAAAGAGTGTAAAGAATTTTTTTCATATTTTTATTTGAATAGGTCTAATCCTGGGATATTTGGCATTCCATCTTTAGCAGCAGCAGCTAATTCAGCTTCGTTAATAGTACCTGCTTTTTCAATAGCACGGTTTAATACCATAACAAGATAATCTTCTAATTGCTCTTTATCTTCCATTAATTCATCAGCAATAGAAAGAGAACGAATAGTTCTGTTAGCTGTTAAAGTTACTTGTAACAAACCATCATTACTTTTATCGTCAATTAGAACAGTATCTAATCTTTTTTTAGTTTCTTCAATCTTCGCTTGGGTCTCTTGTAATTTACCCATCATACCCATTAAGTCTCCAAACATATCTAATGTATTAAAAATTTGTTGAGCAAAAATATTAAAATCTTTTGAAGTTCTACAGAAATGTTATAGAATACTTAAAATATAAAAAGCAGTCGTTTTTGAAAGGATGAACAAGGGACAACATTAAGGTGAAACGAGGTTATGTAATGCGATTTAGTAGGATGGGATTTTGTCTGCAATCAAAGATATCGATGATTTCAATTCTATTGTTAGGATTGTTGAACCAATAGATGATTTTGTAGATATCTTGAATGATAAAGCGAAAGCTTTGTTTTTTATCTTGTAACAAAGTTTCTATCTGTCCAAGTTCAGGAAAAGATTTTAATATTATAATCGAATCAATAATCTTCTTGATAATCTTTTTAGAAAATTCAGCACTATTCTTAATTCGCGTGAAATTATAGATAGAATGTAGTTCTTCTTTTGCAAAATCTGTCTAATAGATCGTTACTTCCATTGTTCTATTTCTGAAAGTAAAATTTCATTTGAAGTAAGACGATTATTTTTAGAGTCAGAAAGTGATTTTTCAACTCTCTCTTTCAGTTTCTGAATACTCATCACTTCTTCTATTGTATCGTCATAAGATATTGGCTCAGAATACAATAGGTTTTCTAAACGATTTATAAGTTCTTCATTTTGAACCTTTAGAAATTCTTTAATGAATTCTAATTTTCTTGTTTGTATATCCATTTATAACTTATTAATATTCAAAGTTATAAAAAATAATAACAACTAAATTGTTTTTTTAGTTGTTGATAATTAGATAGTAATTATATGCAAAATGCTATTGGTCTTATTTGGTATGCTCCCAAAATGCAAACACAATGCTCTTATTATGTTCCCATACATTTTCCATAATTCCGATGAGAGCAGTATGGTAGCATTCCAAAAACAACACATTGATTGCTGCTTAATTATAGTGGTGTAGTGTACCAATGCTATTTTCTGTATTTCAGTAAACAAGGCACTTACGGGGGTTTTGTCTATACCATGTTCGACACAAGTTCGACACAACGCCCACATTCGCTCGGAAACAGGGGGTGTTTTCCGAACATCTCTCGAATTTGTGTGGTGTCAGTCTCGAATATGGTACGACTAAAATTAAAACCATAGTTTAGTAATACTAAACGGATATTGCTGTTTTACAAGGATATCAAAGAACTTAGCAAGCTTGTATTGGGGTGATAAGCAGAACAAATGTCTGTTATATTTAATGCAAAAGTAGGAATAGCCCAAACATAGAAATCGGCAAAGCGGTTATTTTGACATCATTTGCTATCATTTGACATCATATGCACTAATTAGTCTGTCCCACTTTTGTACTCAATTCTACCTAATCCCTTATATATAAAGGGATTGAGATGGTTTTAAATGACATTTAGTCGCAAATAAGCCGTAAATAAGTCGTAATTACCTCACCTAAAGGCCTTTTTTGCGAACTAATTACGACTTAATTCCGAGGTATTTACGACTTAATGCCGTTTGAGATTGTAACGAATACTGGTTAAGAATAGCTTCGTTAATAGTACCTGCCTTTTTAATAGAACAGTCTGATACCATAACAAGATAATCTTCTAATTGTTTTTTCTCTTCCATTAATTCATCATCAGTAGAAAGAGAACAAATAGTTCTGTTAGTAGTTAACGTTACTTCTAACAAACCATCATTACTTTTATCGTCAATTAAAACAATACCTTACCATAAAAGCTTTTGTAAAGCAAGTTGTTTTGTAGAAGCTAACGTAGTGATATACTATTAATGAATTATAGATCGTTATATCTTACGAACTAACTATTAAACCATTAAAATGAAGAAAGTGATTTTTGTACTTGTTGTAATGTTTACAACTGTTTTTTACGGACAGAGCAGTGTGTCAAAGGATAATAATATAGAAGATTTGATTCATATCTGGGGTTTGGTTAAATATAAACATCCAGTAGGCAGTAGTGGCAAATTTGATATGAATGAGGAGTTTCTAAAAGCTTATGAGCAGGTTGTAACGATTAAAACACCACAAGTACTTAACGCGTTTTTTTTAGCGTGGATTAATACGTTTAACGATGATAAAAATTTGATCAAGAAAGAGGGACTTGATAAGGCTAAACTATTTACAGATAATGCAAAGTACGATTGGATAGATAGTCCTCGATTTAATGATAGTTTGAAGCAAGTACTTCGCGATTTAAGGGATAATACCAACCTTAAGTTTCATTATGCAAAACGCCATAAGGTTAATAAAATGATTGACTTTCTAAATGAAAATAAGTTAGATGGATATACGAATACAAATGCAGGACATAGAGCGTTGCTTTTGAGTTCTTTTTGGAATATGATGAAGTATTGGAACATCAATCTGTATTTAACTGACACGCCTTGGGATGAGGTATTGACAAGGTTTGTGCCTCTTTTTGAAAATACAGAAGGAAAGGAATTTGAATACACGAAAGAAAAGCTGTTTGTTGCCTTAAACGATTCACATAGTAATTATGAGGATAGCCAATATTTGAAAGATAATTTTAAATTTTATCCGGCTTTTAATGGGAAGGTTGTGAATGATTCTATTGTTGTGTATTTTTTACAGAATACAGCTATTACAGCTAAAGAAGGAATTGATGTAGGTGATATTATTTACTCGATAGATGGCTTGTCTGTTAAGAAGTATTTACAGGAAAAAGTAGGGGCTTATGTCAGTGTATCCAACGATAGTTATTTGAAAAAATATTATGAAAGTTTCTTGTTTTTGGCTTCTTCAAAAGATAAAATTACTGTAGAGGTAAAGAAAAAAGATGGTCGTTTAGAGAAGAAAGAAGTTTCGCTATACAAGTTTAATTCGATGTATGATAAAGATAAAAGTAAGAGTTTGTACAAGGAACAAGAATGGAATTTGGAAAAAGAGATAGGATATATTTCGTTAGCAACGATTACTCGTGATGAATTGAAAAAAGCGTTTGAAAAATATAAAGACACCAAGGGCATTATAATTGACTTGCGCAATTACCCTCAAAATATTAGACCGAATGATATTGCAAAATATTTGCTTCCAGAAAAGAAAAAGTTTATTTCTATTCTTGGTGTGCATAGTCCGGGTTACGGAGAAAGAAACCAAGAGTTTCCATTGAATATGATCATAGATCCTTTTGTTGTTGGTGGAAAAAATAAAAACTATTACAAAGGTAAAGTAGTACTTTTAGTTGATGGTTCGACAGGGAGTAATGCTGAGTTTATAGCAATGGCTATTCAGCAATCACCCAATTGTATCACTGTAGGAGAACAAACATTTGGGGCAGTTATGAATAGAATTGTTGTTCCCTTGTTAGATGGAACGAGTATAGATTTCACTGGAAATAGTGCGTATTATCCAGGTGATGAAAAGTATAATGTGCAGAGAAATGGGTTGAAAATTGACCATAAAGTTTCAATGAAGGCAACGCATTACGATATTTATACAGCAGAAAGGTTGGCTGTACGATTACTTGAAAGTGAATAGAATATATAAGAGGTGATGGTTTATTACCTCTTTTTTTCCCCCTTAATCTAAATGCCTAAACTTTATGTCTACAAGTTATAAAACCTTACTTTTGTACTTTTAATGAATATGATGAAAATAGATATACAAGCGCCAGTTGCTAAGGTGAAACCTCACGAGATAACGGCACACAACCATACACGAATTGACAACTACTTTTGGTTAAACGATAGAGAAGATCAAGAAGTAATTGATTACTTAAATGCAGAGAATGCATATTACCAAGAGCAAACTGCTCATACACAAGAATTCCAAAAGGATTTATTTGAAGAAATGAAAGCGAGAGTTAAGGAAGACGATAGTTCGGTTCCTTATTTCTACAATGGTTATTACTATATAACTCGCTTTGAAAAAGGGCAATGTTATCCTATTATGTCTCGTAAAAAAGGCAGTATGGAGGCAGAGGAGGAGATTCTTTTTGACTGTAACCAAATGGCAGAAGGACACGCTTATTTCCATTTACGTGGAGTAAACGTTTCTGAAGACAACCAATGGGCTGCTTATGGTGTGGATACGGTTTCGCGTAGAGAATACACACTATATGTAAAGAACTTGATTACAGGTGAGATTTCTCCGATTGAAATTACAAATACAACGGGTAGTTCTACGTGGGCTGCGGACAACAAGACGTTGTTTTACTCTCGTAAAGATGAGGTAACGCTTAGAGCAGATAAGATTTATAAACACAAATTGGGAACTGCTGTTGACCAAGATGTATTGGTGTATTTTGAGGAGGATGAAACTTTTGATACGTATGTAAGTAAAGAGAAATCACATAAATATATTGTTATTGGTTCTGAGAGTACACTGACAAGTGAGTACCGTATTTTAGAGTCTAATAACCCAGATGGAGAGTTTCGCGTTTTCCAAGAGCGTATTCGCGGTTTGGAGTACAATATTTCTCACTACGGAGAACACTTCTATGTAACAACTAACTTAGATGATGCAGACAACTTTAAGTTGATGAAATGTACAGAAACGCAAACGTCTGTTGAAAACTGGGTTGAGGTAATCCCTCATCGCGAGGATGTATTGTTAGAGGATATTGATATTTTTAAAGATTATTTGGTTATTTCTGAGCGTTCAAACGGACTTGTTCACTTGCGTATTTTACCTTGGAACAATCCTGAACAAGGGTATTATTTACCTTTCGGAAGTGAAACGTATAACGCTTATACGACAACGAATATTGACTTTGACACAGACATCTTGCGTTATGGTTACCAATCGTTAAATACGCCTGCTTCTATCATTGATTTCAATATGAAAACCAAAGAGAAAGAGGTAAAGAAGGAACAAGAGGTATTGGGAACTTTTGACAAGAACGATTACGTAGAAGAACGTATTTGGGCTACAGCGAAAGACGGAGTAGAAGTGCCTATTTCAATGGTGTACAAAAAGGGAATGAAGAAAGATGGTTCTAATCCTTTCTTGTTATACGCTTACGGTTCGTACGGATATTCGATGGAACCTTATTTTTCAACGACGCGTTTGAGTTTGTTAGACAGAGGATTTGTGTACGCAATTGCACATATTCGCGGAGGGGAAGATATGGGACGTGATTGGTATGAAGATGGTAAACTGTTAGAAAAGAAAAATACGTTTAACGACTTTATCGCTTGTTCTGAACACGTGATTAAAGAAGGATATACTTCTAAAGAACACTTGTATGCAGAGGGTGGTTCTGCAGGGGGAATGTTGATGGGAGTTATTGTGAACGAACGCCCTGATTTGTACAATGGTGTTATTGCACAAGTACCTTTTGTAGATGTGGTAACAACGATGTTAGACGACAGTATTCCGTTGACAACAGGGGAGTATGATGAGTGGGGTAACCCAAATGATAAAGAGTATTACGACTATATGTTGTCTTATTCGCCAATTGACAATGTAAAAGAGCAAGCGTATCCGAATATGTATGTATCTACGGGATTACACGATTCGCAAGTGCAGTATTGGGAACCTGCGAAGTGGATTGCTAAATTGAGAGTGATGAAAACAAATGACAATCAGTTGTTTTTAGATACAAATATGGATGCAGGACACGGAGGAGCTTCAGGTAGATTTGAAGCTTTGAAAGAAGTAGCAAAAGAGTTTGCTTTTATGTTCGATTTAGAAGGAATTACGAAATAGTTAGCACTATTTTTTAGTAAATTTGTTAGGTATAAAGGAAGTCGATACAGCAATGTGAAGGCTATAATAAAAAATAAAATTATGAAAGAAGAGATTCAAGCGTATGATAATGTATTGTCTTTTGTAGGAAATACACCTTTAGTAAAATTGCCAAAAGCAACTGCTAAGTTAGAAGGAAACTTCTACGGAAAGGTTGAGGCTTTTAATGCAGGGCATTCTGCAAAAGATAGAATTGCTTTACATATCATTGAAACAGCTGAGAAGAAAGGGATTTTAAAACCTGGAGATACGATTGTAGAAACTACTTCTGGAAACACTGGATTTAGTATTGCAATGGTAAGTGCTATTAAGGGATACAAATGTGTGTTGTCTGTTAGTGATAAATCATCTCCGGATAAAATCGATATGTTACGTGCAATGGGAGCTACAGTTTATGTATGTCCTGCTAACGTAGCGGCTGATGACCCTCGTTCATATTACGAAGTTGCAAAACGCGTACATAAAGAATTACCTGGTTCTATTTATATCAACCAATATTTTAATGAGTTGAATACGGAGGCTCATTACTTATCTACTGGTCCTGAAATATGGAACCAAACAAATGGGAAGATTACACACTTTGTTTGTTGTTCTGGTACTGGTGGTACTATTTCTGGTACTGCAAGGTTCTTAAAGGAAATGAATCCTAACGTAAAAGTATTAGGTGTTGATGCTTATGGTTCTGTATTGAAAAAATACCACGAAACAGGTGAGTTAGACCCTAATGAGATTGCTCCTTATAAAATTGAGGGATTAGGTAAAAACCTTATTCCTACTGCGACTGACTTTTCTGTAATCGACAAGTTTATGAAAGTGACAGATAAGGATGCTGCACAAGCTGCTCGTGAATTAGCACGTACAGAAGGATTGTTTTTAGGATATACTTCTGGTGCTGTGTTACAAGCAACAAGACAATATGCTGCTGAAGGTGAGTTTGACAAGGATAGTGTTGTTGTAATGTTATTCCCAGACCACGGTTCTCGTTATATGAGTAAAATTTATAGCGACTCTTGGATGGAGCAACAAGGTTTCTTAGATGGAGAACCTAAAAATGAAATCAACTACGTAAAGTAAGCTTTGCGTTATGTTATAGAAAAGCACCTCAATTGAGGTGCTTTTTTTGTATATGATAGTTAGTTTGATAGTATCATATGATACTATCAAACGATGTGTTTTTGTGTAATGAATTGGTTTTTAGTTGTTTATAAAAAAAACTGTTTTAGTTTATTTTTTCTTTCGGAAGATTAAATAATGCCGCGATAATTATAAAGCCAATTCCCGTGATAGAAGGAGGGAGCATATTCGCTTTTGTGCCTAAGTAAATCATATAAATTCCTAAAATGATTAGGAGAATAGATAGTGCTTTTTTTAACATAGTAGTTGGTTTTTATAAGGTTAAGGTATTTTCAAATATAGTTAATTATTTTAATGCGATTCTTTATATAACAGCGCTTGTGTTTGAAGAGAAGTCATAGACACTATAAAATCAAATAGTCAATAGCATCAAAGTTTTTTGAAAAAAAGATGTAACAATCAGAGTCTTTTACTCACTAATAGGGTAAACCAAAAGTAGAATTATGAAATTAGTTATAGAAAATTTAAGTAAGACTTATAAAAATGGGGTTAAAGCATTAGATGGTTTAAATTTAGAGATAGGTGCAGGAATGTTTGGGTTATTAGGACCTAATGGTGCTGGTAAATCTTCTTTGATGCGTACGATTGCTACGTTGCAAAAACCAGATAGTGGTTCTATTCATTTTGGTGATATCAATGTGTTAGAACAACAAAATGAGTTTAGAAAAATACTGGGGTATCTACCTCAAGATTTTGGTGTTTACCCGAATATGTCTGCTCTTGATTTGTTAGAGTACTTCGCACGTTTGAAAGGGATTTCAAATGCTAAACAACGCAGTGAAATTGTAAAAAGCGTATTAGATGTTACAAATTTATATGAGGTAAGACGCAAAAGTGTTAGTGGCTATTCAGGTGGAATGAAACAGCGCTTTGGAATTGCTCAGTTGTTGTTAAACGATCCTAAATTGATTATTGTAGATGAACCTACTGCGGGATTAGACCCTGCAGAAAGACACCGTTTTCTAAATGTACTTCGCGAGATTGGTAATAATAATACGGTTATCTTTTCGACGCATATCGTAGATGATGTAAACGAATTATGTCACGAGATGGCTATTTTGAACGGAGGGAAACTATTGGAAAGAAGTACGCCTAAGCAAGCAGAACAAAAGTTAGAGGGAATGATTTGGACGAAGGAGGTTGTTCGTGAAGAGGCTGAGGTGCTAAACAAAGAATTGACTATTCTTTCTGGAAAATACAACCAAGACAATAAACTAAATGTACGTGCTTACTCACAAAACTCTTTAGCTGATGCTGGATTTACACAAGTGAAACCAAACTTAGAGGATGTTTATTTTGTGGCACTTAAAAACGATTAAGCTATGTTTGGAACTATTTTTTCTTTTGAGCTTAAACGTTGGTTTAAGAACTGGACCTTTTATTTGTACATAGCGATATTTTTTACCTTGTGTTTTTTCGCAATGGTTAGTTCATTGGGAATGTTTGACTCCGTGAAGAATACGACAAGCTCATTGCGTTTTGTCAATTCGCCTTTAATGTTAAACTCTTTCATCTATAGCTTTAATTCGCTGTTGTACTTTTTGTTTCCATCTATTATTGGGGCTTCAATATACAGGGATTACAAGTATAATGTGCATCACGTACTTTATGCTTATCCATTCTCTAAAGTTGACTATTTAGCAGGTAAATTCTTGAGTTCATTCTTGGTTACCCTGATGATTTCACTGTCTATGGGAGTAGCTGCGTTTATCGCTACGCTTTTACCGTGGGCAAATGAGACGTTGGTTGGACCAAATAATATTATGAACTATGTACAAGTGTATTTGTTCAATGTCATTCCGAATATGCTGTTTATGGGGGCTATTGTGTTTACAGTAGTTACCTTGACTCGAAATGTGTACATCGGTTTTGTAGTTATTTTGATATTAATCATCTTACAAGGTGTTGTAAGTGGTATAGCTTCTGATTTAGACAATCGTGTGGTAGCAGCGTTGATTGATCCGACAGGCGGACAAGCTTTGCGTTATTACACACAATATTGGACCGTAAATGAGATGAATTACAACGGACTTCCGTTAGAAAAATGGTTTATCATCAACCGTTTAATATGGTTAGGTGTTACTGCCTTTTTCTTACTGTTGTTAGGAAAGATGTTCCGTTTTTCTCAACACCCAATGACATTGTCTTTTGGTAAAAAAGTAAAAGGAGAACGCGTTACTAAAAACAACTTTATCGGAATCTTTAAAATTGAATTGCCGAAAGTTACTTACGATTACTCGTGTAAAAGAGATTGGACTAATGTATGGGCGTTTACAAAACTTGATTTTAAATATTTAGCGAAGAATAGAGTATTCTTAATCTTAATAGGTGTTGGAATATTGTTTATGGTATCTGTAGGTAGATTTGCTATGACGATGTACGGTACTAAAACATTCCCATTAACGCGTAGTATCTTAGAAATACCAGGAAGCACGTTTGATTTGTTTATCTTGATTATGACGTTCCTTGGTTCTGGATTATTAGTACAAAGAGGTTCGTTGTCTAAAATGAACTTATTAGTAGATTCAACAGCTACACCAAACTGGGTGTTCTTTGTCTCTAAGTTTTTTGCCTTAATAGCATTGCAGTTTGTATTGTTATTAGTGATTATGATAACGGGAATAGGAATTCAAATTTACAATGGTTATTACCAATTTGAAATAGGCTTGTATCTGCGTAGTTTACTTGCTTTTTCGTGGGTAGGTTATATCATTTGGGCGTTGTTTAGTATTGCTGTTCAAACGGTGTTTAGAAACTATATCATTGGTTTCTTTGTGTTGTTAGTCTTATCTATTGCTTGGCCTGAATTGACGGCTATAGGAATAGAACAACAACTGTTTTTCTTTAATGACTTACCAATGTCTTCTTATTCAGATATGAATGGTTTTGGCAGTGGAGCAACGAAGTTCTATATCTATGCTTTTTACTGGCTGTTATTTGTTTGTTTCTTAGGTGGATTGACTTTATTGTTTTGGAGAAGAGGAACATTCGGTAGTTTAAAAGAGCGTATTTTTTATGCAAAACAACGAGCAAATGCATTGATTGTTGTACCAACAGTGTTGTGTTTAGTAGGTTTCTTATCAATAGGTGGTTATTTGTATTATGAAGCGTCTGTACTGAATACTTACCATTCAGCGAAAGAAATGGAGTTGCTTCAAGTGGAATATGAAAAGACGTATAAAAAGTATGCTTCGTTAGTGTTACCTCGTATTGTTGATGTAAAAGTGGACTTTGATATTTTTCCTAATACGCGTGATTTCTCTGCAAAAGGGGTGTATGTGTTGAAGAATAAATCTACTCAAGCAGTAGATAGTTTACTTGTTAATTATTTGGTTGATTATAAGAATACGATAGCGATTGAAGGAGCTGACTTCTTGTCTCAAGATAGTGTGCAAGGGTTGCAGTTTTACCGTTTTAAAACACCACTTCAACCTGGTGATTCTGTAAAGATGACATTTACTGTTGCTAATAAACCGAATACGTTACTGCGTTCAAATTCTCCTGTCTTAGAGAATGGTACTTTTATCAATAATAGTATATTTCCATCTTTAGGGTATAGCGAAAGAGGTGAGTTAACCGATGATGAGGTACGTAAGAAATACGATTTACAGCCGAAAGAGCGTATGGCAAAGCAATCGGATAAAAAGGCGTTGCAAAATACGTATATCAGTAGTGATTCTGATTGGATTCGATTTGAAACAACTGTAAGCACAGCAGCTGACCAAATTGCAATTGCTCCTGGGTATTTGCAAAAAGAGTGGACAGAAGGCGATAGACGTTATTTCCACTATAAGATGGACCAAAAGATGTTGAACTTCTATGCGTTTAATTCTGGACGATATGAAGTGAAATCAGAGAAGTGGAATGACATCAATATAGAAGTGTACTATCACAAAGGACATCCATATAATATAGATCGTATGATTTCAGGTGTGAAAAAGTCATTAGCTTATTATAGCAAAGAGTTTAGTCCTTACCAACATAAACAAGCGCGTATTATTGAGTTTCCATTGACAATGGGATCATTTGCTCAATCCTTTGCCAATACAATTCCTTTTTCAGAAACAATTGGGTTTGTAGCAGATGTAGATGAGACAGATGAGAATGCAGTAGATTATCCTTTCTCTGTTACTTCTCACGAGGTAGCACATCAATGGTGGGCACATCAAGTGATTGGAGGAAACGTACAAGGAGTAACGATGTTATCAGAGAGTTTGTCTGAATATAGTTCGCTTAAAGTATTAGAGCAAGAATATGGGAAAGGACAAATGCGTCGTTTCTTAAAAGATGCGTTAGATGGTTATTTAAGAGGAAGAGGTAGCGAGAGAAAGAAAGAACAACCATTGATGTATAACGAGAATCAGCAATACATCCACTATAACAAAGGGTCGTTAGTATTCTATACGTTGAGTGATTATATTGGAGATGATAAGCTAAATGGTACGTTGAAAGCATATATTAA
Organism: Myroides sp. C1519; assembly: GCF_038039755.1. Taxonomy (NCBI): domain Bacteria; kingdom Pseudomonadati; phylum Bacteroidota; class Flavobacteriia; order Flavobacteriales; family Flavobacteriaceae; genus Myroides; species Myroides sp. C1519. The sequence continues at coordinate 53,815 of NZ_JBBPHM010000005.1, read as the reverse complement.
AAAGGTTGCTTTTCAAGAGGCTCCTTTTACAACAACAGCGGAGTTAGTAGCCGATTTAAAAGTAGCTACACCAGATTCGTTGCAATATATGATTAAAGATATGTTTGAAACGATTACACTTTACGATAATTACGTTGATAAAGCTGAGGTTAAAAAGTTAGACAACGGCAAGTATGAAGTGAAGATAAAGGCTTTTGTGAGTAAACACAGAGCAGGTGAAAAAGGAGAGAAGTTGTATGCCGATAAGGGAGATAAACAATTAACTTTTAAAGGAGATAAGGACTTGATGATAGAATCACTTCCTTTAGCAGATTATGTTGAGGTAGGTGTTTTTGCAAAGGTTGATAAGTCAAAAGAGACAAGCGATAAGAAGTCGAAAGACGAAAAGGTGCTTTACTTGAAAAAAGTAAAGATAACTGCAATTGAAAATGAGTTTACAATTATTGTAGATGAAGAACCAACAGAGGTTGGTATAGATCCGTATTACAAATTGATTGATACTCGTTCTTTTGACAACCGTAAGAAGTTGTAATAAATTAAGTATATTTTGTAAAGGAGCTTTCCATTGTGAAGGCTCCTTTTTTTGTGTACTTAACTATAGTATAGCAGAAGTTAGGTGTAATAATACTTCAGATAATCCAATTCGTTTTGATAGTAAATAGAACTTGTTTTTCAATGCTATTACAGCTGAATTATAGGCATAAAAAAAAAGAGACTGTATTGCTACAATCTCTTTTTTTATAACTCTCAGAAAGTTGATTATCTTCTTCTTTCTTTGATTTTTGCTTTTTTACCAGTAAGTTCTCTGAAGTAGAAGATACGAGCTCTACGAACTTTACCTCTTTGATTAACTTCGATTTTTTCTAAAGCTGGCATGTTTACAGGGAAGATACGCTCTACACCTACGTTTCCAGACATTTTACGGATAGTAAAAGTCTCAGTAGCTCCAGAACCTCTTCTTTGAATAACTACACCTTTAAAGAACTGAGTTCTTTTTTTCTCACCCTCTTTAATTTCGTAGTAAACTGTGATAGTATCTCCTGCGTTGAATTCAGGAAAATCTTTTTTTGCAACTAATTCGTCTTGAACGAATTTCATTAAATCTGCCATTGTAATAATGTATAATGTGTTAATCTTAGAACAACATACACGGACCTCGCCAGAGGTTGGTCTAAATCGAGTGCAAATATAAAAAATAAAACAGAATAACAAGTAATTATTTTTTAATAATAACTGCTTGTTATTCTGTTTGTTAGTTTTTTATTCCTTTGTTTTCGCTATTTTTTGCTACTTGTATTCTTACTTTTGATTTGAAGTCTTAAAAAACAACATTAGTAAGGATGTAGTGTAATAGTTTAGGGAAAGAATATTTTAGAACCTATTCTCTATCTAATAAATCAGGTCTTCTGTTTTTTGTATGCTCATACGCTTTATCTTCTCTCCACTTATCAATAGCAGCGAAGTTTCCACTTAATAGAATATCAGGAACTTTCCATCCTTTGTATTCCGCTGGTCTTGTGTAAATAGGAGGAGCAAGTAAGTTATCTTGGAAACTATCTGTCAGTGCTGAGGTTTCATTGCTCAATACACCTGGAACTAAACGGATGATAGCATCACATAAAATTGCTGCTCCAAGTTCACCACCAGATAGTACATAATCACCAATAGAGATTTCTTTAGTAATGAAATGGTCACGTACACGTTGATCCACCCCTTTGTAATGTCCACAAAGGATAATGATGTTCTTCAACATTGACATTCCATTAGCCATCTGTTGGTTTAATGTTTCTCCATCAGGAGTCATATAAATAATTTCGTCGTATTCTCTTTCTGCTTTAAGTGCTGTGATACATTTGTCAATTGGTTCAACACTCATTACCATTCCCGCACCACCACCAAATTGGTAGTCATCTACATTCTTATGCTTATTGGTACTATAATCACGTAAGTTGTGAAAATGTACTTCTACTAATCCTTTAGTAATTGCTCTTTTTAAAATAGAAGCTTGAAAAGGACTTTCTATTAGTTCTGGTAAAACTGAAATAATATCTATGCGCATAATAAATGTGAAATTTTGGCAAATGTACAATCGAAATCTTAGTTAACAAAATTGTATTAGTGTGCCTGACTTTTTGAAAATAATTGAATGATGATTACTCCTACAATAATAAAGGCAATTCCGATTAAAGCAGGAACGTCTAATTTTTGTTTGTAGATAAAGTAAGCAGCTACAGTTACTAATACAATTCCAATTCCTGACCACAAAGCATAAGCGATACCAATTGGAATGGTACGCAAGGTTAAGCTTAGAAAGTAAAAAGCACCTGCATAACCTACAATTGTTACAATTGTCGGAAGTAACTTAGTGAAGTTATGACTCGCTTTTAGTGTGCTGGTTGCTATAGTTTCTAATAAAATAGCAACTAATAAGAATAGAATGTTCTTCAAGTTTTTTTGGCAAAAATATCAATTAAGCGGTAGATATATAGTTTTTTAGTATTTTTTTGAGACTCTTTAGTTTATAGGTAATTCTTATGCTATTTATCTAAGAGTTGTAATAATTATCTATTTTGCTTTTTGGCATTAGAATTGTTTTTCTGAATTGCTATACTTTTGTAACATGAGTTTATCTAAATCGAATGTTTTATTTATGGCTGCAATTACGGGGTTAATTGTAGCAAATTTATATTATTGTCAACCTTTAATTCCGTTAATAGCAGATGAGTTTGGTGTTTCAGAATCGTCTGCAGGTACTTTGACGTATTTAACACAAGCAGGATATGCAATAGGAATGTTTCTAATGATTCCCCTTGGTGATAAATTAGAACGCAAGAAGCAAATTATATTCACTACTATTTTAGCAACGATTGCTTTAGCCTTAACGGCTGTAGTAAAGAACTTTTTAGTATTGCAAATCATTAGCTTTATACTCGGTGCCACGTCTATTGTACCTCAATTAGTTTTACCAATGGCGGCGAGTTTGTCGTCAGATGAACAAAGGGGAAAGGTAATCGGAACTGTAGTCAGTGGTTTGTTGATAGGAATATTGTTTTCAAGAACAATAAGTGGTTTTGTGGGTGTATGGTTAGGATGGAGAGGTATGTTTTGGATTGCTACAGCCGTTAGTGTTCTTTTAGTAATAATGATTCAAATAAGATTACCACAGAATAAACCTGTGTTTACGGGGAATTTAATGGACTTATATAAGTCGCTGTTTGTGTTGATAAAACAAGAGCCTGTTTTAAGAGAAGCAACAGGAATAACGAGTTTAGCTTTTGCTCAATTTGGTGCTTTTTGGACTACAATGGTTTTGTTGTTACACAATGAACCCTTTGGTTATGATTCAGCGTTGATAGGTGCTTTTGGATTAATAGGAGCTTGTGGTGCCTTTGCAGCTCCATTGGTTGGAAAAATAGGAGGAGCAGGAGGCGCGAGAAAATTGATACTTTATGGCATACTTATGACAGGTTTAAGTTTTCTTGTTTTTTACTTTTCAAGCACTTCAGTTATAGGGTTGATTATAGGTATTGTGTTGATTGACTTAGGATTGCAGACAATTCATGTGTCTAATCAAACCCGTATTTACTCTTTATTACCAGAAGCCAGAAATAGATTAAATACTGTCTATATGTCATTTAGTTTCCTTGGAACTGCGTTTGGCTCGGCTTTTGGTTTATATTTGTGGAAATATTTCGGATGGAGTGGGGTTTGCATTGGCGGAATGGCTTTAGCAGGGATGTCTTTTGTGATTTATCTGCGCTCAAGAAGAAATTAGAAAGTATAAAACAGCTTTTTTTTGAATAAAAGAAAGCGTCATTTTAAATGCAAAATATAATAAACAATGGAAAACGGTATTTACGCAAAGTTTAACACGTCAAAAGGAGAAATCTTAGTAAAGTTAACAGAGGATAAAACACCAGGAACAGTAGGTAACTTCGTAGCTTTAGCAGAAGGAAATCTTGAGAATAATGCTCGTCCACAAGGGAAACCTTACTACGATGGGTTAAAATTCCATAGAGTTATTCCAGACTTTATGATTCAAGGAGGATGTCCTCAAGGTACAGGTTCAGGTGGACCAGGTTACCAATTTGACGATGAATTCCACCCTTCATTAAGACACGATACTCCAGGAGTATTATCTATGGCTAATGCAGGACCTGGAACAAATGGTTCTCAGTTCTTCATTACTCACGTTGCAACTCCTTGGTTAGATGGTAAACACACTGTTTTCGGACACGTAGTTGCTGGACAAGATGTAGTTGATGCAGTAGCTCAAGGAGATCTTATCGAGTCAATCGAAATCGTTAGAGTAGGTGCAGATGCTGAAAAATTTAATGCAGTTGAAGCTTTCAGAGTTTTTGAAGGATCAAGAGCAAGAAGAGAACAAGATGCTAAAATTGCAGCTGATAAAGCAGTAGAAGAATTAGCAGCAGGATTTGAAACTACAGAAAGTGGTTTACGTTACCAAATGATTATCAAAGGTACTGGTAAAAAAGCAGAGAAAGGTAAAATCGTTTCTGTACACTACAAAGGTACTTTAGCTGATGGTAAAGAGTTTGATAACTCATTCAAACGTAAAAAACCAATCGAGTTTCCTTTAGGACAAGGTTATGTTATCGAAGGATGGGACGAAGGAATTGCTTTGTTACAAGTTGGAGATAAAGCAAGATTCATTATCCCTTCTTACTTAGGATACGGTGAAAACGGAGCAGGTGGAGTTATTCCTCCAAATGCTACTTTAGTATTCGACGTAGAATTAATGGACGTAAAATAAGATAAAATATTTTTGAACTCCCAGTCTTCGGATTGGGAGTTTTTTCTTTATAAAATCAGCGATTTATGAAACAAGAATTGATGGCTTGTCACGAGCGTATTAAGCCGTATATACACAATACTCCTATTATGGAGTCAGGGCATATAGAAAACTTTTTGGGTAGTGATTTGTATTTTAAATGTGAAAACTTTCAACGTGCTGGTGCGTTTAAAATGCGTGGTGCGATTAATTCTGTTCTACAATTAAGTGACGAACAAAGAGAAAAGGGTGTTATCACACACTCGTCAGGTAACTTTGCGCAAGCATTAGCGTTAGCGTGTCGTTATTTGAATGTCAAGTGTTATGTTGTTATGCCTCACGATGCCCCGGCAGTAAAGAGAAATGCTGTTATGGTTTACGGAGGAGATATTCACGAATGTTCTCCAACTATGGAGTCAAGAGAGCGCGTGAGTAAGCAAATTATGGATGAAACAGGTGCAACGTTTATACATCCGTCAAATGATATGAATGTGATTCTTGGACAAGGAACTGCAGCAATGGAGTTTTTAGAAGATCATCCGGATTTAGATGTCATTATTACGCCAGTAGGTGGAGGTGGACTTATTGCTGGAACATCGCTTGCTGCCAAACATTTTGGTAAAGAGGGAATTGTTGTAATCGGTGGAGAACCACTTGAAGCAGATGATGCTTTCCGCTCTTTGGTAAGTGGACAAATTGAAGGCAATTTGACGATTAATACGATTGCAGATGGTCTACGAACACAATTAGGAGATATTACATTTCCGATTATAAAAGACAATGTAGAAAGTATTGTAAGAGTTCGTGAGAACGAAATAATCAGTGCAATGCGTGTTATTTGGGAACGTATGAAAATTATTGTAGAACCAAGTAGTGCTGTGGCATTAGCAGTGTTAATTAAAGAACGCCCACAATTCAGTGGTAAAAAAGTAGGAATTATATTAACGGGTGGTAATGTTGATTTAGACAACTTGCCATTTGATTAATTCGCGATATTAAATGAAAAAGGGAAAGATGATTATCTTTCCCTTTTTTTATGCTTTTTCAATTGCTTTTTTACGTTTAGGCAATTGTATGTTTTTTCTACCAAAATACAATCCAGCTATAATCAATATACCTCCTAATATTTGAAGTAACCCTAAGTATTCCCCATCTAATAATCCCCAACAAAAAGCGATTAGAGGCATTAATAGAGAAACAGATGATGCAAAGCTTGCATTGGTTTCGTTGATTAATTTATAGTAAAAGATATTTGCTAAAGCACTTCCGAATAAAGCTAATAAGAATACAAAACCAATTCCTTTTAAAGCTTCAGGATGTTCTAAAATAGTTTGAAAGAACCCCGAACTAATTAAGACAATTAATGCAGGTACGAGAAGTACTAATTCTATGAAGGCTGTCCATACAATAGGAGGAATATCTCCCATATATTTCTGAGTCAATAAACCACTATACGCATACATTAGCGCAGCTATAATAAGAAGTAAGTGGTAGAACCATTCATTAGGTACAGCAACACTATTTTCAGGTGATTGTAATAATAAGACAACACCTATAAAAGCAAACAAGACTCCTAATACTTCGCCCAGGTGTGTTTTGTATTTAAAGAACATGACACCTAATACAATTACAAAAATAGACATAAGAGCATTTAAAATACCGGCAATTGAGCTATTCAAGTGTACTTCTGCAATTGGGAATAAGAACATTGGAATAAAACTACCTACTACAGCTGTTAGAAATAACCAAGGAAAGTTTTTCTTAGGCATTTTCTTAATGTGTTTAACTGAAATGGGAAGTAAGAATAAACCAGCTAATGTAATTCTTAGTGCTCCAACTTGTATGGGTGTAAAGTATTCTATACCTCGTTTAATCAGAATAAACGATGATCCCCATACTAGAGAAAGTATAAATAAAGTAACCCAGTGTTTTAGTTTTATTTGCAAGACGATTTGATTGATAAGTGAAAAGCGAAGATAAAAAAAAAGACCGCAATATAATTGCAGTCTTTTCTGTATTTAGTAAGCTTTTAATTAAGCTTGTTTTTTTCTTGTGTCTAATTCTCCGAAGTACATCTCTTGGAAAGTTTTATTAACTCCATGTTCAATACGTTTGTGGAAAGTTTTAGCGTCGATTTGTTTAGGATCTTCATATCCACAAGCACTAATGAATTCACCTAAAGCTTTCATTGTATTTTTGTGGAAGTTAGCTACACGCATTCTCTTATCAGTAATATCTAAACCTTTATAAAGAGTTTCATCTTGTGTTGCAATACCTACTGGACAATATCCGCTATCACATTGTAAAGCTTGGATACATCCTAAAGCGAACATCATACCACGAGCACTGTAACAAGCATCAGCACCTAAAGCCATTGCTTTAGAAATATCAAATGCAGAGATGATACGACCAGAAGCTAATAATTTCACTTTATCTCTTAAACCGTTTTCGATTAATGTTTTGTTAGCAAACACTAAAGCATCATTTAATGCCATACCCATATAATCAATAAACTCTAATGGAGCAGCTCCTGTTCCTCCTTCAGCACCATCAATAGTGATAAAGTCAGGGTGGATACCTGTTTCAAGCATTGCATTAACGATATCTAAGAACTCGTCTTTTTTACCGATACAAATTTTGAAACCAACTGGTTTACCATTAGATAATTTTCTAAGTTTAGCTACAAAATTAATTAATTCAGTAGAGTTAGAAAATGCAGTATGTCCAGATGGAGAGTGAACTGTTGTATGAGGAGTAATACTTCTAATAGCAGCAATTTCTGGTGTGTTTTTTTCAGCAGGAAGTAATCCTCCGTGTCCAGGTTTAGCCCCTTGAGAAAGTTTTAACTCAATCATTTTAACTTCAGGGTAGTTAGAACGCTCTTCGAATAAAGCTTCATTGAAGAAACCTTTCTCATCACGACATCCGAAGTAACCAGTACCAATTTGCCAGATTAAATCACCTCCAGAACGGTGGTATTGACTAATACCTCCCTCACCAGTATTGTGAGCAAATCCTCCAATTTTAGCACCTTCGTTTAAAGCAGTAATAGCTTTTTTACTCAATGCACCGTAACTCATTGCACTAATGTTGTAAACACTTGCACTATAAGGTTGTGTACATTGGTCACCACCGATTAAAGTTCTAAAGTTTGTATCAGAAATGTGTTTTGGATATACAGAGTGTGCTGCCCATTCATAACCTAAACGGTTAGGGTCATCTTGCATACCAAAAGACACTGTTTGTTTTTCGTTTTTCGCTCTTTGGTAAACAATAGAACGCTCACGTCTATTAAAAGGTTTACCATCTAATTCACCTTCCCAGAAGTATTGACGCATTTCAGGTCTGATAGACTCAAACATATATCTGAAACGAGCAAAGATTGGGTAGTTTTTACGAATTGTGTGTTTATTTTGTGTAACGTCTGTAAAAGCAAGTGTTGCAAGAATACCTGAAATAACTAAGTTAACAATGCTTGCAGTAGATGGGGTAGGGTTCAAAGAAAGAACGACAGATACTACAGAATAAAGTAAATAAATTACTACAATGGCAACAGTTAATTGCCCAAATGTAAATCGATTTAAAAATTTTTTGTGAAACATAAAATAGAATTTAATGTAATCTTTTTGTTGTTTAGTTTGTAATAGTTTTAGTGTATTTAGTTATTCCATTTCTAAAGTCAATTAATTTTAAAAGAAGCTTTTTTTCTACTTTCAAATCAATCAATAATTTAGCATAGATACCGGGCAAAGGTAGCAAAGATTTTGAATTTTTATACTTTTTGTAACCTTAATTTTGATGTCTAAAAATTGTAAAAATAACAATATGATAATTATATCTTAAAATACGAGTAGATAATTGATAATATGCTATTTGAGTGCGTTGTTTTTGATGATATGTTATTTTATTTTGAGTTATTATTTGTGTTTATTAATCATGCAAAACGTTGTGATTTATAGATTGTATGTTTTCCTGAGAGCATAAAAGCAACAATACATGTCAGCGTTAAATATATAGCAACATCTACGCCAAATAATTCAATTCCCATAAAAGTACATGCTAAAGGTGTTTTTGTTGCACCAGAAAAAACAGATACAAAACCTAATGCAGCAAGAAAACTAATAGGCAAGTTTAGATACAGTGCTAAAAAACTTCCCAATGCTGCACCAATAAAAAAGAGGGGAGTTACTTCGCCTCCTTTAAAACCTGCTCCTAAGGTTAACCCCGTGAAAAGTATTTTAAGCAAGAAAACATTCCATTCTTGTGATACATCGAAAGACGCTACAATTGTGGGTACTCCAAGTCCAAGGTAAGTATTGTTGCCAATTGTTAGTATCAATGCTATAAAAATAATTGCGCCAACGAAAGGTCTCAAAGGAGGAAAAGCAATGTACTTTTTAAATAAAGCAGACCACAAGTCAGTTGTTTTAACGAATAAAATAGCAGCTATAGCAAAAGTTGATGCCGCAAATATCAGTTTGAGTAGTAATAGAAGTGAGAAATTAGGAATGCTATCTATAAGGTAAACGGTATGTGAAATTCCCCACGCTAAGCAAGTAAAGTGTGCTATTAAAGCTGCAATTAACACAGGGTATAGGGATTGGTATTTTACTCTTCCAACAAGCATTAGTTCTAATGCGAATAATGTTCCAGCTAAGGGAGTTCCAAAAACAGAGGCAAATCCTGCACTAACACCGATTAGAATAATGGTTTGTCTATCTTGATGGGATATCTTAAAGTATTTTGTGAATTGGTCTGCAATAGCTCCTCCCATTTGTACAGCGGTTCCTTCTCTACCAGCAGAACCACCAAATAGATGTGTAATTAAGGTACCAATTAAAACTAAAGGCGCCATTTTTAGAGGCATCGTTTGAGTAGGAGAGTGGTATTCGTCAATTAATAAGTTGTTTCCTCTATTAGCATCACCACCCCAGTAGTAATACACTAAGCCAACAATTAATCCACCTAAGGGTAAAAAGTAAAGTAAGATTGGGGTGTCAATTCTAAGATCTGTTACTGTTTCTAAAAGGAATAAAAATAGCGCAGAAGCAGAACCGATTAAACTACCCGCAATTGTACTGATTACAGTCCATTTTAAAAAATACGATAAAAGTGTTTTTGTAGAAAGAGCTTCTTTTTTAAAGTAGTCATTTAATGCCATAGTCTATCATTTAGTTATATAGTGTTATATTACTTATTATGTTAGACGTCATCAGCATTCGTAATTAGAAGCGGTTCGAGGCAGACATCATTGCCTATGAAAATGTCATACAAAGGTATAAAAAAAGTCCGATTGTATAAATCGGACTTTTAAATATTTTGTTGTCAAACGATTAAATATCGTCAAAACTAATGTCTGTAAATGAATTTACGTCATCACCTTTTTGATATTCTTTTTTGAAATCTTTTTGGTGTCTTTCTGAAATAACTTCCTCCCCTTTGTGATCAACAACGAATTGTGTCATTTCGTCTAAAATCTCTCTAAATGCTCCAAAGTCCTCTTTGTATAAGTAGATTTTGTGTTTTTTAAAGTGAAATGATCCATCTTCTTCTGTGAACTTTTTACTCTCAGTAATTGTTATGTAATAGTCATCTGCTTTTGTAGATCTTACATCAAAGAAATAGGTTCTTCTACCTGCTCTTAAAACTTTTGAGAAAATTTCCTCTTTTTCTAACATTTCGTTATCTCTCATAATTCCTTCTTATCAATTAATTGATTTGTTCATATAGCATTCAAAAGTCTAAAAAAAAACCTAATAAACCAACTATTTATAAGATTTCTTTTTCATTTAGTTGTTTTTGATGTAGCTCACTATAGTACCCTTTGCTATTTATAAGATCGTTGTGTGAACCTTGTTCGATTACTTTTCCATCTTCTAAAACAATAATCAAGTCAGCATTCTTCGCTGAGGATACCCTATGTGTTACAATTAAGGTAGTTATATCTTTACTGTGTTTCTCCAGATTGTGTAAAATTCGTTCTTCTGTTTCTGTATCTACAGCAGAAAGGGAATCATCTAAAATAAGGATAGGGGCATCTTTAATTAAGGCTCTGGCAATCGAAACTCTTTGCTTTTGACCACCAGAAAGCGTTAAACCTCTTTCTCCTAAAATTGTGTTATAACCATCGTTGAATTGGATGATATTTTCGTGTACAGCTGCTTTTTTTGCAACTGCAATAATTTCTTCTTCTGTAGCATCTTCTTTTCCAAAGCGTATATTGTTAGCAATTGAGTCAGAAAATAGGAATGCATCTTGAGGAACAACGGCAATACTATTTCGTAAATCTTCTAAATTACAATCCTTAATAGGAGTATTGTCAATTAGAATTTGTCCGTCATTAACATCGTACATTCTGCTAATTAGAGTAAGTAAAGTAGACTTTCCAGAACCTGTTTTTCCAAGAATAGCTAAGGTTTGTCCTTTGTCCAAAGTAAACGAAACATTATCAAGTGCTTTAATACCCGTATCCTCGTATGTATAAGACACATTTTCAAAAGTAATCTTACCTTCTACATTAGTGTGGTTTGGATTAGTGTTATAAATCTCTGGTTTTTCTTCTAAGAACTCATTGATTCTTTTCTGAGAAGCCTCAGCCTCTTGAATCATCGTAGATACCCAACCTAAAGACGCTACAGGCCAAGTAAGCATATTGATGTATAAGATAAACTGAGCTATAATACCTATATCAGGAATTTGACCATTGAAGAATAGTAAGGCTCCAACAGCAATAACAACAAGATTACTTAATCCGATTAGGAAAGTCATCAATGGCATAATCAATGCACTTGATTTAGCTAAGTTTAAGTATTTGTCTTTACTTTCTTGTGTTAGCGATCTAAATTCCTCTTGTTTTTCTTTCTCTATAGAGTATGCTTTAATTACGCGCACACCAGAGAACATCTCTTGAGTAAATGTTGTAAGTTTAGATAAATTGGCTTGAAAAATAGAACTGCGTTGATTTATTTGTCGACTTAATTTGAAGACATAATACCCTAATAAAGGAAGGGGTAATAAAGAGTACAAAGTCAGCTGTGGTGAGATTAAGTACATTTGCGTTAATACCACAGCAAAACGAATAATCGTATTGATAGAATACATCACAGCAGGCCCCACATATTGTCTTACCTTTCCAACATCTTCACTGATTCTATTCATTAAATCACCCGTTCTATTTCTCTTGTAAAAACTTTGAGATAGCACTTCGTAGTGTTTGAATATTTCATTTTTCAGGTCAAACTCAACGTGTCTTGACATTACAATTAACGTCTGACGCATTAAGAACGTTAGGAATCCAGCAATAAGCGTTGTGATTAAAATCCATAGAATATTGTTCAACAGCAATTTAGTTACTTCTTGCTTGTCAAAAACATTCATTTGTTCTAATACTCGGATAGAATCTCCAACTAATTTCGGAGTATAAAGTGTAAATATTTGTGCGACTATTGTTATTAAAACCCCAATTGTAAAGCGAGTTTTATATTTATAGAAGTATTTATTTAGATGACGTAATGCACTCATAATATTTAGTAATACTCACTTAAGAGTAATGATAAATTGTTGTTTAGCTTGTGTAGTTGTTTAACTACTAATGTGTGCAAAGATAAAGGTTTATTATAGAAGAGGTATTGTTCGAAAATTAAAAAAACTATCAATATTTATTTGTTTTAGCATAAAGAAGAGTTAGCTTGAAATAAAAAAAATAGAGGGGAGAATAGTTTATTAAAAGACTTTTTGGGCTTTAAATAAAATGAACTTAGGTAAGTGTTTTTAGCTTTAAATAATGATTAGGAATACTTGTAAGGTGTTATAAAGTAGTTTGTTAAGTTATTTTTATACAGCTGATTAAAAGTAAAATAAGCACTAAAAAGTCTTTTTTGTTGACAAAAAAGAGAAGATAGGTTTTAAAAAAGAGTTAAATTACATACTTATCAAAAAATATAATTTGATTAAAACTATATTTTTATACCTTTGCGCGGTTATACAAACGACAATCCAATAATAAAAAAGTTCTTAAGTAGCATGTTAAACCGAAGACACATCCGTATAAAGGTTATGCAAACGCTTTATGCGATGCAACAAAGTAATTCTGAACAGGTTCAGTCAGGAGAAAAGTTTCTAATCCACAGCATTGAAAGTATACAAGATTTGTACTTATTGATGATCACTGCTTTAATAGAGGTTAGAAAGAAAGAAGAAGAATATGTTTCACTTGCTCAAAAGAAACATTTAGCTACACAAGAAGAACGAAATCCCAATAGACGTCTTATCGAAAACGCTGTATTGAATTTGTTAGAGAATTCAGTTTCTATTACTACGAAAGTAGAAGAGAAAAAAATTACAGATTGGCAAATTCACGATCATTATATCCAAATGATATTGGATGAAATGAAAGAAAGTGATTTTTACAAAGCTTATATGAGTAAAAAAGAGGTTACATTCAATGACGATCGTCAATTTGTAGTTAATCTTTTTACTGAAATCATTGCTCCAAACGAGAAGATTTATTCTTTCATCGAAGATAGTAAGCTTACTTATTTAGACGATTTACCAGTGGTAAATACAATGATTCAGAAGCAATTACGTCAGTTAAAAGAAAATGATCTTCAAATTTTTGTTCCTAAAGTTTATAAAGACTCAGAGGATAAAGAGTTTGCAATCAATTTATATAGAAAAACGATTCTTAATTTTGAAGAATTAAGTAAAGAGTTTGAAGATAAAACACCTAACTGGGATCCAGAGCGTATTGCTGAATTAGATACAATTATTTTAAAAATGGCTATTTGTGAGTTTTTAAAATTCCCTTCTATTCCAGTAAAAGTAACAATAAACGAATATTTAGAGCTTGCCAAAGAATATTCTACATCAAAAAGTAGTATATTTATCAACGGAGTTTTAGATAACATTTCTAAAGCATACCAAGAAGGTGATAAATTAAATAAGATCGGAAAAGGTCTAATATAGTTTTTAAAAAAACTAAAGAGATTATGAAAAAAGCAATTTTATTAACTTTAGGTTTGGCATTTGTAGCTGTTTCTTGTAAAGATACAGACGCATCAAGTCGTATAGACCCTGAGAAAGCAGCTGAGATTGTAGCATCTAATAAAGAACAAGGAGTTTATCCTAAAGTAACTTTTGACAGATTGGTACATGATTTTGGAAATATTGAAAATAATGAAGCTGTAACAACTGAGTTTGAATTAAAGAACGAAGGAGATGCAGATTTAATTATTATTAATGCAAGTGCTTCTTGTGGATGTACAGTTCCTGAGTATCAAAAAACACCTATTAAACCAGGTGAAACTTCTAAGTTGAAAGTAAGATTTCAAACAGGAGCTCAAGGACAACAGAGTAAGACTGTAACGTTAGTTACTAATTCTGAAAAAGGAGAAGAAGTCTTATCTATTAAAGCTAATGTTGCTGCTCGTAACGAATAATGAACTAACTTAAAAATTAAAATTCAATGGAACAATTACAACAGTTTTTACCTATTATCTTAATGTTTGCGGTAATTTATTTCTTAATGATTCGCCCACAACAAAAAAGAGCGAAAAAAGAGAAAGAATACGAAGCAAGTATTAAAGTAGGAGAGCGTGTAATAACTAAGTCAGGTATTCACGGTAAAATTGCTGAGTTATCAGAAGGTACGATTGTTTTAGAAACAATGGCTGGTAAAATTAAAATGGAGCGTTCTTCAATTTCTATGGAGATGAGCCAAAAATTAAATGCATCAAACTAATTTAATTAGTCTTTATATTAAAAAGCTCCTCAATTTAATTGAGGAGCTTTTTTTATGTTCATTATTTTTTAATCTTATCAAAGTAAGTGATTAGGTCAATTAATCGAGAGGAGTATCCAATTTCATTGTCATACCATCCAACAATCTTAACCATTTTGTCGAGTACAGAAGTCAATTGTGCATCAAAAAGACAAGAATTAGTATTGCCTAAAATATCAACAGAAACAATCGGGTCTTCTGTGTAAGCAAGAATTCCTTTTAAATCAGTTTCTGCCGCTTGTTTAAAAGCAGTATTTATCTCATCGATGCTTATTTCTCTTTTAACATAACAAGTAATATCTGTCAGTGATCCATCAGGTACAGGAACACGAATACCACCACCTCCAATTTTTCCTTCATATTCAGGGAAGATCTTTGTCAATGCCTTAGCGGCACCTGTTGTAGTAGGAACAATTGACTGTGCAGCTCCTCTTGCTCTGCGTAAATCTTTATGCGGTTGATCGTGTAAACTTTGGTCTGTTGTATAAGAGTGAACAGTCGTTATATACGCTTGTTCCATACCACAAAGTTCTTTAATCACCTTAACCATTGGTGCAGCGTTATTTGTTGTACAGCTCGCGTTAGATATAATTAACTCTTCTCCCGTTAGAATATCTTGATTTACACCAAGTACGATTGTTTTGATAACATTATCTTCAGGAGGAACAGAAAGAATAACTCTTTTAGCCCCTTGGTCTATATGTTGTTTAAGTAAGTCGTATGTCTTACGTTTTCCAGTAGCTTCAACAACATAGTCTACATCTAAAGCTTTCCAGTCTAAACCTGTTATTTCCTTTTCGTTGAAAAAAGGTATTTTCTTGTTGTCTATAATAATATGGTGTTCATCACAACTTACATCGCGTTTTAGTATTCCGTGAATACTATCGTATTTAAGTAAGTGAGCCATTGTTTTGGTGTCGGCTAAGTCATTTATAGCCACAACATCAATCGATGGATTTTCTAAAAGAAGTTTGAACAAGTTACGACCGATACGGCCAAAACCATTAATAGCAATATTTATTTTTTTCATAAATATAAAAACAAGAAGGTCGCTGTGTAAGCGACCTTGTATTTTATTATAAAAGATGTTTTTGTGCTCTGTAAGAAGAACGCACTAAAGCGCCACTTTCAACGTGTCTAAATCCTAATTCTAATCCGATTTTTTCATATTTTTCGAATTGTTCAGGAGTGATAAACTCTTTCACAGGTAAGTGCTTTTTACTTGGTTGTAAGTATTGACCAATAGTCAGTACATCTAAGTTTACAGCTCTTAAATCATGCATAGTTTGGATAACTTCTTCTTCTGTTTCTCCTAACCCTAACATAATTCCTGATTTAGTTCTATTGACACCGTTGTCTTTTAAGTATTTCAACACTTCTAAACTACGGTCATATTTTGCTTGAATACGAACTTCTCTTGTCAATCTGCGTACAGTTTCCATATTGTGAGAAACGATTTCTGGAGCAACTTCAATGATACGGTCTATATTGCGTTCGATACCTTGGAAGTCTGGAATTAAGGTTTCCATTGTAGTTCCTGGGCTAATACGTCTAACAGCTTCAACTGTTTCTGCCCAAATAATAGATCCACCATCTTTTAAGTCATCGCGGTCCACACTTGTAATTACAGCGTGTTTGATAGACATTAACTTGATAGAACGAGCTACTTTTTCTGGTTCATCCCAATCCACTGTCTCTGGTCGTCCTGTTTTTACTCCACAGAATCCACAAGAACGAGTACAGATATTACCTAAAATCATAAAGGTAGCAGTACCCTCTCCCCAGCATTCTCCCATATTAGGACAACTACCTGATGTACAGATGGTGTTTAACTTATATTTATCAACTAATCCTCTTAGTTCAGTGTATTTTTTTCCTGTCGGAAGTTTAACGCGTAACCATTTTGGTTTAGCTTTAGGTTCTATATTTGAGTCTAAAATTGTATTCATACTTTTCAGTTTATCAAAGTACAAATATACTTAAACTTAGTCATTGTACATTTTGATTAGATTAAAAATGTCGATTTTACATTGTAAAATGACTAATTATAGAGAGTTAGCAGTTTATTAGGTAGCGATAAATGGCTGTGAAAAGAAGGATATTACTTGTTTTGTGACTATAGATGCTGTTTTTTGTCAGTATAGATGATTGGAATGTTTATTAAGTGAAATTCAACATAGTTGTATTGTGTGAACTGATGTTGCTGTGTTTGTAGGTGTTGAAACCAATGTGTTGTGTTATAAATAAACGAAGGGTTAAGTATAATATTATTGATTCTGCTTGTGATAAAGAACTTATCAAAGAGTAGTTTTAAACGCACTATGTTCGAGACATCTCCCACACATCTCCCACACACCTTCGGAAATAAGCCTTTTTCCCGAAGGTGTGTGGTACTTCTGTGGTACTTGTCCGAAACAAGTACCACAGAAGGTTACAATGATAGTAGTATTAAACTTATGTATAGATATTAAAAAGTAATATGACTTAGCTGATGGCTTGTTTAGATAACTAATTAAAATAGTTGAATTTAACGCTTAAAAAAAACAGAAGAAAAATTATATAAGAAATGAATGAAGAAGATTTAATAGATTAAGAATATAGGGAATGTTTTATTAATGAATTTTAGGAATTAGAATATTTGATTATTGATATTTTGAGTATTTTCAAAAGAAAAATGTTTTAAAAAAAGGAAAAAAAAGCGGGTTGTATTTGTCCAAAATCTATAGAAAACATATATTCGCTTACAAATATTTTAAAAAATGGAGAATCAAATTAAAGTAACACCTGCAGATAAATGGATTACAAATCCAGTTAGCAGATTTATGAGTAAATCTACATCTGGAGGGGTTGTATTGTTTTTAGCGGCTTTGATTGCCATTTTTATGGCGAATTCACCTTGGGCAGCAGAGTATGTGAATTTTTGGGAAAATAACCATATCGGTTTCTCTTTTAACGAGAGCGTATTAAATCACTCTTTGAAAGAATGGGTTAATGATGGATTAATGTCAATATTTTTCTTTGTAGTAGGTCTTGAATTAAAAAGAGAGTTAACTACGGGAGAATTGTCATCTCCTAAAAAAGCAATGTTACCAATTATTGCTGCAATTGGAGGAATGGCAGTACCTGCTTTAGTTTATTTGTTTTTTAACGGAGGAACAGATGCAGCTCACGGATGGGGAATTCCAATGGCAACGGATATCGCGTTTGCTTTAGGGGTTTTATTCTTATTAGGAGATCGCGTTCCTACGTCTTTAAAAGTGTTTTTAACAGCTTTAGCTATTGCAGACGATTTGGGTGCTGTATTGGTTATTGCTATTTTCTATACAAACGATTTGTCTTTAATGAACCTTGGAATGGGGTTAGGATTCTTCGGATTGTTAATCATCAGTAATTTATTAGGAGTTAGAAATACTGTTTATTATGCAATTATCGGTATTGGAGGAGTATGGTTGTCATTCTTGTTATCAGGAGTACACGCAACAATTGCTGCTGTTTTAGCTGCATTTGCTATTCCATCTACAGCAAAAGTACACGAAGCTTATTTTGTAAATAAAATAGATAAGTTACGTGAGCGTTTCCGCAAGATTGACCCAGATGATAAAATTCCTAACTTAACAGGTGAACAAATGGAATGTGTTGAAGGGATGCAGAAGGTATCTACTGATGCTTTACCACCTGCTATTCGTTTGGAGCACAGTATGCATAATTTTGTAAGCTTCTTTGTAATGCCAGTGTTTGCTTTAGCGAATGCGGCTATTCCAATTTCTTTAGGAGGAGGTAGCGGATTAAGTGCTGTTACTTTAGGTGTAGCATTTGGTTTACTTGTAGGTAAGGTAGTTGGTGTAGCTGGTTTAACAGGATTATTGATCAAGTTAAAGGTTGTAACAATGCCAAAAGGAATGACATACGGAAATTTAATAGGACTTGGATTCTTAGCGTCTATTGGATTTACAATGTCCTTATTCGTTACAGAATTAGCATTCGATATTAACTTACATCCAGAGTTTCCAGATCAAGCTAAATTAGGTATTTTAATTGCTTCTGGTTTAGGAGGAATTATCGGATATGTACTTTTAAGTGTATTAGGAAAGAAAAAACAAGAGTAGTAAACTCAGTAATAAAATATAAAAATGCCCAATAAACAACATCGTTTATTGGGCATTTTTTATTGTGTGTAATATAGTATAGGATATCTAACAAATACTATATTTGCAACTTAATTAAAAATCAGATACACAAGATTACATGATAACAGTTAATGATATTTCAGTTCAGTTTGGGGGTACTACTTTATTTAGTGGGGTTAACTTTTCAATCAATGAGAATGATAAGATTGCTCTTATGGGAAAAAATGGAGCAGGTAAATCTACTTTATTAAAAATTGTAGCAGGAAAAAACAAACCTTCTTCTGGAGCTATTTCAGCACCTAAAGATGCAGTGATTGCTTACTTGCCGCAGCATTTATTAACGCAAGATGACTGTACCGTTAGAGAGGAAGCGTCTAAAGCTTTTTCTGATGTTTTTTCAATGAAAGATGAAATAGATAAACTTAATGAAGAATTAACTGTACGTACAGACTATGAGAGTGATAGTTATATGAAGTTAATTGAGCGTGTATCTGAATTAAGTGAGAAATTTTATTCTGTTGAAGAAGTTAATTATGATGCAGAAGTAGAGAAAATTTTAAAAGGACTTGGTTTTAGTCGCGAAGATATGGATAGACCAACTTCTGAATTCAGTGGAGGATGGAGAATGCGTATTGAGTTAGCTAAGATTCTTTTGTTGAAACCAGATTTAATCTTACTTGATGAGCCTACGAACCATATGGATATCGAGAGTATCCAATGGTTAGAGTCGTTTTTGATTAATTCAGCTAAGGCTGTTATGGTAATTTCCCATGACCGTGCTTTTGTAGATAATATCACAAACCGTACGATTGAAGTAACAATGGGTAAAATCTATGACTACAAAGCGAAGTACTCAGATTATTTGGTATTGCGTCAAGATCGTAGAGCACACCAATTGAAAGCATATGAAGAGCAACAAAAAATGATTGCTGAAAACACTGAGTTTATCGAGCGTTTTAAAGGGACTTATTCTAAAACTTTACAAGTGCAATCGCGTGTTAAGATGTTAGAGAAGTTAGAAATTATTCAGGTTGATGAAGTAGATAATTCTGCTTTGCGTTTGAAGTTTCCACCAGCAGCTCGCTCAGGTCAGTACCCTGTTGTTGTAAATGAATTATGTAAGTCTTACGGAAACCACGTAGTGTTTAAAAATGCTAATGTTGTTGTTGAAAGAGGACAAAAAGTTGCCTTTGTAGGGAAGAATGGAGAGGGTAAATCTACGATGATTAAAGCAATCATGGGAGAAATTGACTATGAAGGAAGTTTAGAGTTAGGACACAATGTTCAAGTAGGATACTTTGCACAAAATCAAGCGTCATTGTTAGATGAAAGTTTGACTATATTCGAAACGGTAGATCGTATTGCAGAAGGAGATATCAGAACACAAATCAAGAATATTTTAGGGGCATTTATGTTCTCTGGAGATGATATTCACAAAAAAGTGAAGGTGTTGTCAGGGGGAGAGAAAACTCGTTTGGCAATGGTTAAGTTGTTGTTAGAACCTTATAATGTTCTTATTCTGGATGAGCCTACGAACCACCTTGATATGAAAACAAAAGATATTATTAAGGATGCTTTAAATGAGTTTGAAGGAACAGTAATTTTGGTTTCTCACGACCGTGATTTCTTAAATGGATTAGCAGAAAAAGTATTCGAGTTTGGAAATAAAAGAGTAGTAGAGCACTTTGAAGATATTAAAGGCTTCTTAGAATTGAAAAAAATGGAAAGTTTACGCGAAATAGAAAAATAAAAGTATTGGCTTAGCTTGTAAGTTATATTTAACTTTTATTGAGTACGCAGTGAAGCTTTCACAATATAAGAAAAGAGCATCTTTCATATTTTATGAGGGGTGCTCTTTTCTTTTAAGTTTGTTTAAGGTATAAATGGCATATGTTTTGTTTATTGATAATTTGCGAATAATAAATAGAAAACAAACAAAACCTGTATTAAGTTAAAGTTTGCGGTAAAGCTCTAAATAAAATGAGTAATCTATTGATGGAAGTATTAAATACTTTGATTATGACTTTACTTTTGCATAAAATAGTTTAATTTTATGCAGATTTTGAAAACAGTAAAGGTCAAAGTTTTATAGTCTTTATATTTGTGTATGTTTAAAATAACAATGTAAGTTAATGAAGAAATTGAAATTGAATAAATGTCTTTCTATAGTAGGGGGGATTCTTCTTTGTGTATGTGGAACAAATACTGCTTTAGGGCAGTCAATGACATTTACAGAAGCTTATGAAATAATGAATAGGGAGAATAGTTTGTTAAAAGCTATTGAGAAAAAAGAGGAGGTTCACGAGTTTGAATGGAAAGCAAGAAAAGGCCTTCGTTATCCTACAATACGTGCTTTTGGTTTAGGTATATATAAAGACCGCCAGTTAGGGGTTGATTTAAATGGATTAAGAAATGGCGTAGGTGATTTTGTACATCTTCCAAATCCGGGCGTACTTGGAGATTGGGAGGTTACTTTTAATAAACGCGGTATGGCTATGGGAGGATTCATGGCAACAATGCCTTTGTTTACGGGAGGTAAAATCAACGCAGCAATAAAGGCAGGCGCTATTGAAAAAGAAATAGGTGAGAAAGAGTTAGCAAGTGCAAAGAATAAATTGATATCAGAGCTTGCTCAGAGATATTTTACTGTTAAGTTGGCAGAAGAGGCAGTAGTTGTGCGTAAGGAAGTTTTAAAAGGAATGGAAAACCACTTACACGATGCTACTAAATTGGAGGAGAATGGAATCATTGCTCCAGTCGAAAAACTTTCTGCAGATGTAGCGGTATCTGAAGCTAAACGACAATTGGATGCGGCAACAAAAGACGCAAATTTAGCAAGAGTAGCTTTAGCAAATACGTTAGAAGTAGAAGCTGTAAACAACGAATTGGAAAGCGACTTTTTTATCGTGCCTTCTTTAGAAGGGTTAGCGTTCTATCAAGAGTCTGCTGTTGCGAATTATCCTGAGTTACAAAAAGTAGCTTTGCAAAAAGAATTAGCAGAGCAAGGCGTTAAGGTTAAGCAATCTGCAAATTATCCAACGGTATTGGCTTTTGGACAAACGATCTTAGCTCATAATAACCCAATGAATGGCTTAGATATCTTAAATAATGACAATAAACCTTGGACTATTGGTGTAGGGGTTACTTATACATTGTTTGAAGGATTTAAAAATAAAAACGAGATTAGAGCAGCTAAGGCTACAAAAGAGAGCGTTGAGCTGTTTGAAATAAAAGCACAAAGTGATATCAAGATGTTAGTGGCTAAACTATATCAAGATATTCAAAAGCAAGAAGAACAAATTGATAATTTAAAAGTTCAAGAAACACTGGCAACAGAGTTTTTACGTGTTCGAAATAAAGCGTTCTCTGAAGGGTTTGCTACATCAACAGACGTGGTAGATGCAGAGATGAAATTATCAGGTGTGAAGTTAATGAAGTTACAAGCGCATTTTAATTATGCAGTAGCTTTGGCTTCTTTATTTGAATTCACAGGATTGAGTAATGAATTTTTACAGTATACAAAGTAATATAAGATTTAGAGATGAAAAGAAATAAGATAGTAAGTGCAATTGTAGGGCTATTTGTAATCGTAGTTATCTTAACAGTGTCATTGTGGTATATGAGTGCTCCAACAGAGTCTTATATTCAAGGTCAGGTTGAAGCAACGCAAATTAATGTAGCGTCAAAGATACCAGGTCGTATTAGTGATATTTATGTAAAAGAAGGGGAGCAAGTAAAAGCAGGACAAGTTTTATTGCAAATCAGTACTCCGGAGATTGATGCTAAATTAACACAAGCAGAGTCTGTTCAGAAAGCGGCACAAGCCTTAGATGATAAAGCTAATAAAGGAGCAAGAGAAGAAGAAATTCAAGCTGCTTTTAATATGTGGCAACAAGCAAAGGTTGGAGCTGAATTAGCTGAAAAAACGTATGCGCGTATTGAAAACTTGTTTAATGAGAAAGTATTGCCTGCTCAAAAAAGAGATGAGGCTTACACACAATATAAGGCAGCACAAGAAGTTCAAAAGGCAGCTCATTCTCAATATCAAATGGCATTGAAAGGTGCGCGTGTTGAAGATAAGACTGCTGCAATGGCTAAAGTGCACCAAGCAATGGCTGCTGTAGAAGAAGTGAAAATATTACAAGGTGAGGGACAAGTTAAGGCTCCTCAAAATGCTGAGGTATTAACAATTATGCCTAATAAAGGAGAAATTGTAAACTCTGGTTATCCTGTAGTTAACTTAGTAGATTTAAGTGATGTTTGGATTTATTTCAACATTAGAGAAGACTTGATGCCTAAGTTTAAAATGAATACTAAGTTTACTGTTAGTATTCCTGCTTTAGGACAAGATAATATTGAACTTGAAGTAAAATATATCGCTGCACAGGGTGATTATGCTACTTGGAGTGCTACAAAAGCAAAAGGTGATTTTGATATGAAAACATTTCTAATTAAAGCATACCCAACAACTAAAGTGGAAGGTCTAAGACCAGGGATGAGTGCATTAGTATTAGAAAGTAGTTTGAAATAAATAAATAGATAAAGTGAAAAAGGGTTTTTGGTCCATATTTAAGGGAGAATGCACAAGGATTTTTACAAGTCCGAGGCTATTAGTATTGATGTTGGGAGTCCCTTTGATACTGTTTATCTATTATGCCTCATTATTAGGCAAAGGAGTTTCAAGGGATCTACCGATTACTTTGTTAGATTTAGATAAGAGTAAGTTATCTCGTCAATTTGCACGTACATTGGAATCAACATCAACAATGAAAATTGCATATGAGGTTGCTGATGAAATTGAAGGACAAGGAACTGTTCGTAGAGGGGAATCATTTGCAATGGTTGTTATTCCTAAAAACTTTCAAAAGAACGTACAGAAAAGTGTTTATACAAACATTACGTGTTATTATAATGGGCAGTATTTATTGCCAGCAGGTTTAATACTTCGTGATTTTCAGTTGACTGCAGGTGCTTTTGCCGCAGGTGCGCGTATTCAGACCTTACAACAAGGTGGGGCAATGATGGAGCAGGCGGTAACTATGGTTTCTCCTGTAGGTACAGATTCTCACGTTTTGTATAACCCATATACAAGTTATGAATATTACCTTACAATTGCGTTTATGCCAATGGCATTTCAGATTGTAATTATGGTGGTTTCTATCTATGTATTTGGTTCTGTATTGAGATATAGAAAAGGGCGTGAGCTATTAGTACAAGGTAATGGAAATATATTTACTATTATTTTAGGTAAGATATTGCCTTACACAATTGTGTTTTCTATCATAGGTTTCTTTATGAATGCCTTATTGTACTACAAGATAGGAATTCCGTTTCACGGCAGTTTCTTTGTCGTTAATCTGTTTTTCTTGTCTTTTATTGTGGTATGTCAGAGTATGGCTTTCTTCTTAGCTTCAGTGATGTTTAGTATGAGAACAGCTCTTACAATTGGAGGGTCTTATGCTGCATTAGCTTTCTCTTTTGCAGGATATACATTTCCACCAGAAGGGATGAGTGCTTTCATTAGAGGCTTTAACTATATTTTTCCATTCCACGCTTATATGCGTTTTATTGTGGATTATGTGGTAAGAGGATTTGCATATAATAGTGTACAACAAACGTATGTAATTACACTTGCTGTTTTTGTATGTGTAGGAATTATAGGAATACCATTTTACTATGATAAATTAAAGAGAGGAGGCTACAATGTTTAAGGGAATTATAGAAAGTTTTGCTTTAATTATTGAAGCGTGTAAAAGAGAGTTTAAACTGATTTTTGCAGACTCAGCTATTGTGATGTCTTATATTATTTCAGTTTTATTAGTTGGTTTCTTTTATTCGTATGTGTATTCTCACGAGACATTTAACGACTTACCTGTTGCTGTGGTTGATAATGACCACTCAAAGCTAAGCC
This sequence comes from Myroides sp. C1519, assembly GCF_038039755.1. NCBI lineage: Bacteria > Pseudomonadati > Bacteroidota > Flavobacteriia > Flavobacteriales > Flavobacteriaceae > Myroides > Myroides sp. C1519. The sequence goes on along the minus strand of NZ_JBBPHM010000005.1, from coordinate 29,207 downwards.
AGCAAGTGAGCAGAATGATTGAGGCTACTCCTCAATTAACTATTGCTTATCATACGGCAAGCCTTGATATGGCTAAAGAATTATATGACAAAGAAGAAGTTAAGGGGATTATTGTAATACCTGCTGACTTTGGAAGAGATATACAAAAAGGATTAATGCCTCACGTGTCTGCTTATTGTGATGCTTCTTATATGTTGTATTACAAGCAAACAATAGGTGCTGTTATGAAGGCCTTAGGTACTTTTAACGGACAGGTAGAGGTGAATAAAATGCTGTCAAGTGGTATTCCAATGGAGCAAGCTGTTGCTACAAGACGACCATTTAATATTACAGCAGCTCCTTTGTATAACATCAACGTAGGATATGCTACGTTCTTAATTCCCGTGGTATTTATTATCGCATTGCAAACATTGCAATTGTCGGGAATGGGAATTTTAGGTGGTACAATGCGTGAGCTTAATAAGTTTCCTGAAACATTTGCATTTGCAAATAGACGTTTTGGAAGTGTGTTTTTAACTTTGGGAAGAGCATTGACTTATTTAATAATTTCAATGACGTTATTGTTAATTGAAATTTGTGTGGTTATGCATATTTTTACGTTTCCACAAAGAGGTAACTTATTTGAAATTATGGTGTTCTTAACGCCATTTATTTTAGCGGTTACTTTTATGGGAATGGCTCTTGTAAACTTGTTCAGAAAGAGAGAAGATGCAATTATGACAGTAACAATTTTTTCAATTCCAACGTTATTGTTATCTGGGGTATCTTGGCCTACAGTTGCTTTCCCTACTTGGGCAAAGATTGTAGCTGTTTTTGTACCGAGTACAGCAGGAGCACAAGGCTTTGTAGCATTGAGTCAATTTGGTGCTTCTTTAGCTGAAATGAAAAGTCTGTTTATTGAGATGTGGGCAGTTTGTATATTTTATTTTGTACTGGCTGTATGGACCAATAGAAGATTTTGTAAACAAGTGAAATAAACTGATTCAATATAATTTTGAAACGAAAGGGAAAGTATATTAAGTATACTTTCCCTTTTTTATTGTTGTCTTGTCTTATAGGCTTTGTGTCAATAGACAAGAAAATGGATGTCTTTTGTAATAGAAACTAAGCTGTTGTTAATACAATACAGCTTAATTATACTTTCTAATTAAATAAGGTTAACTTGTAAATTCCCGTTGCTTTATCGTCATTATCTGGGTCTTCACACAATAAGAATGTTGTTGTTGATTGGTTTTGGTCAAACAGTGTAATACCTTCAAACTTATGTGTCTCAGAAATTACTTTTGTTTTTTCTACTTTCAACTTCTTTAAGTCAATACGACCGACTAAGGTTCCTTTGATTTCTCCATCTGCATAAGTAGATTGGCCATCTTCTGCTGCTGCTAAAAAGTATAGTTTATCACCTACTTTTACAGCATCTGTAAAGCTACTTTGTACTTTCTGAATCTTAGGTAATTTTATAGGAGTATAAGTAATTTGAAAGTCGTTTAAGATGTTTGCTCCCTTTACAACAAATATTCCATTAGCTGCTTTAGGGCCATTTCCTCTATTGAAAAAGTACCATTGTTCTTCATCAAAAACAACTCCTTCTATATTAAAATCTTCCTCAGATAAGTTTGCGAAACTCTTCATTGAGTCGTATAAAATATCTAAGTCATTTTCACTAATTACCTCATTTGTTAGTCTGTTTACTTCAACCAGGTTTATTCTGTTAGGCTTTGAACCTGATCCAAAGATATAATAGTTGATGCCATCTGTTGTGATTGACTCATAGTCTGGTTTTTCGCTTTTCACAATATTGTCTATACCATTACCTCCTGTTGTTAAAGGTGTTTTGAAAAGCTGTTCTTTCTCCATATTGTAATGGTAGAAGTTAGTCGAGTTGTCAGCAATTAAGTGAATTTGATTATCGTTGTAGACAAGGCCAGAAGCTGCGCTTATACCGAATATTTGGAAAAGTAGTTCTAATGCAATTTGCTTCATTGAAATAAATATTTGAATATGATTCGTTTAACTAATAAAAAGTAGTAAATTTTACTTTACAAAAAGTATGTTATGAAGATAAGAGAAAATTATAGGATAGACAATCCAATTGAACTGGAAAAATTACCAACGAAACCCGATATAGATATTACTTCAAAGAAGGCTATTCGCAAGTTAGAAGGACTGAGTAGAAAACTTGGTAAGTTTCAAGATGTGATGTATGCACACAATAAATACAGTGTTTTGATTTGCTTACAAGGGATGGATACAGCAGGAAAAGACAGTTTGATTAGAGAGGTGTTTCGCTCTTTCAACGCAAGGGGAGTTGTTGTTCAGAGTTTTAAGAAACCGACTTCTTATGAGTTAGAACACGATTATTTATGGCGTCATTATGTAGCCTTACCAGAGAAAGGTAAGTTTACAGTATTTAATCGGACACATTATGAAAATGTACTTGTTTCAAGAGTTCACCCGCAGATTGTTTTAAATGAACGCTTGCCACACATAACAAAAGAAGAAGATATTACAGATGAGTTTTGGGAAAATAGGTTAGATGAGATTAAGAACTTTGAAAAACATATTCAAAACAATGGAGTAGTGGTTATTAAGATATTCCTACACTTGAGTAAAGATGAACAGAAGAAGAGAATTTTAAGGCGATTAGACCAAGGTAAGCACAATTGGAAGTTTGCGCCTGAAGATGTGAAGGAGAGGGAATATTGGGACTTATATCAACAATATTATGAAGAAGCAATCAATGCAACATCAACAGAAGAATGTCCGTGGTACGTGATCCCAGCAGATGATAAAGCAGTTTGTAGGTATATTTTTGCAAAGATATTAGATGAAATATTTAGTGAGTTTACAGATGTGAAGATACCAGAGGTTGCTGAAGATATAAAAGTTGATTTAGAAAGGTATAAGAAAATGTTGTTAGAGGGTGATGTGCAAACAAAAGGGAATGAAGAAGAATGATCCACAGTTTCTAAAGCATAAAGTATAAAAAGTAAAAAACGCCTACGAGCAATATGCTGTAGGCGTTTTTAATTGTGGCTTGTTTTCTGTTGTGTTTTTTGGCTGGCTTATTTATTTTTCTTGTGTTTCTTTTTGTACTTATTGTTGTGCTTGTTTTTAGCTTTTTCGTTGTGTTTTTTGTAGTTCTTTAAGCTAAAACCATAAGCAACACGTACGCCAATTTGGTCTGTGTTGTAGTCATTGTAGTTTTCATAACGTAAACTAACATCAATGAATTTGTTTGCAAAACCAATTGAAGGAGACCATAAGAATGAGTTCCCCATTTCTTTATGTGTACCAATAGCTGCTCCTAACTCTCCCATAGCATAAATATTTTTGCTTAAGAATTGTTTGAAACCTGCTTTTACAGGTACTAAACCTAAATCTCCGTTATCTCCATCAAATAAATGAGTGTATCCAGAGGTAAGTGTAAATGATGTTTTTTTGCTTACATCATATTGTAATCTTGCATCAACACCTAAAGCAGCATCGTATTTCGAATCTGTCGGTACTCCACCATTAATTCCGAAACCAACGCGGAATCCTTTAGGGTAATAAGCTTTAGTTTTTTGTTGAGCCATAGCCGGTGAAGCTATAAGTAAGGCTCCTGTTAGTAAAGTAAAAGCGAATTTTTTACTTAATGCGAACATAGGTTTTGAGTTTTATTAGTTTTATAGTGGATGATATAAACAAAAAACCTGCCGTTGGCTAAACATTTTTAATTTATTAAGAGAAGTGAAAATTTTATTTCGGGCTCAACTCTGTATATTTGCAAAAAAAAAGATGAATTTATCTATTTACTTTAAAGAGTTTAATTACAATATCCGACTTGCCTATCCAATTATTTTAGCCATGTTGGGACATACAATTGTTGGAGTAATAGATAATATTATGGTTGGTAAAATTGGAGCAACTGAATTAGCAGCTGCTTCGTTAGCTAATAGTTTTGTCTTTATTGCCATCTCTTTAGGAGTTGGATTTTCTACTGCTATTACCCCTCTTGTAGCACATAGTGATGCTGAGAATGATGTAGATACGGGAAGAAGTATTTTTGTGAACGGCTTGTTTTTGTGTACGACTTTAGGAATTGGATTGTTTTTATTGATCTTTTTTTCTAAGCCGTTATTAATGCATATGGGACAACCAGAGGATGTTACTTTATTGGCAAAACCATTCTTAGATATTGTGGCGTTGTCTTTAATTCCAATGGTAATGTATCAAGCTTATAAGCAGTTTGCCGATGGTAAAAGTCAGACCAAAAATTCAATGTACGCAACCATAATTGCCAATGTAACAAATATTGTTTGTAACTACGTTTTGATTTATGGTGTGTGGATTTTCCCCGAAATGGGGATGTTAGGGGCAGCGTATGGTACACTTATTTCGCGTTTGGTGATGATTGTGTATATGCACTTTGCTTTGAATCGCCAAGAGATGTTCAAGCCATTTATGTCTAAGATGCAGGTGACTGATTTAAAAAAGGATATGCTAAATAGAATAAGTAAACTTGGAATTCCTTCAGGAATGATGAGTTTCTTTGAAGTTGCGCTATTCGTTGGAGCTGTTTGGCTTTCAGGAATGATTGGTACAGTGGCTCAAGCGGCAAATCAAATTGCGTTGAGTATGTCGTCAATGACATTTATGTTTGCAAGTGGATTGAGTGTAGCAGCAATGATTCGCGTTGGAAACCAGAAAGGACTTAAAAATTACGTGCAGTTAAAAGTTGTCGCTCGTTCTATCTTATTAATGGCAATTATCATTTATACTGTATTTGCCTTGTGTTTTGTGTTGTTTCACAATTATATTCCAATGTTGTTTTTAGACAACAAAGATGAGGTAAACGCTGTGTTGAATGACGAAGTAATTAGAGTAGCAGGACAATTATTATTAGTAGCTGCAATTTTCCAGATATCAGATTGTATTCAGGTGGTGACACTTGGTGCATTACGTGGATTACAAGATGTAAATATACCAATGATTATTACCTTTATATCGTATTGGATTATAGGGTTCCCTGTGTCAATCTATTTAGGATTATATACCGATGTAGGGGCGCCAGGTATATGGATTGGATTGTTAGCAGGATTAACTACTGCGGCAATATTTTTATATCTTCGCTTCCACAAACTATCAAATAAATTAATAAATAATTAAAATCATATAATATGCAATTACCTAAATTTGTTTTAGCAGATAATACAGAGTTTCCAGATGATATCTTCATTATACATTTAGATTTTCCAAGATTCATTATCAACTTAAATACGGATGAAGTTGAGTTTTTAGAAACTATCGAGGAGAATGAAGAAGCTGAAGTAGAAGCTGAAATGGAAGGATTGATCGTTAAAGCTGGAGAGTTTTACGAGAGAGAAATGGAACGTTATGTAGAAGATGAAGAATTAGGAGAAGAAGACTAATCCTTATTCTTTAAAATAGAATTCTAAGATTTTATGAGCAGCTGCAAAAGGTGATAATTCATTGTTTTGCACTGCTTTTTTGTTTTCCGTAATTAGCGATTTAATACCTTGGTGATTGTAGAAATTCATTAAGATGTTCTCATTAATGGTTTCCATCATCCAATATTGATTCTGTTCTTGTCTGCGATTTTGGAAGTAATTGTTTTGTGCTGTCAATTCACAATACTTTTCAATGATATCCCATATTTCTTGAATCCCTGTGTTTTGTAATGCGCTACAAGTAGTAACTTTTGGAGTCCAATCAGATGGTTTTTTAGGGAATAAGTGCAACGCTCTATTAAAGTCTAACTTAGCTTGGTGAGCTCTTTTTACATTTTCACCATCAGCTTTGTTTATTACAACAGCATCAGCCATTTCCATAATCCCTCTTTTAATTCCTTGTAACTCATCTCCAGCACCAGCTAAGTTAAGCAACAAAAAGAAGTCAACCATACTTTGAACAGCTGTTTCACTTTGTCCTACACCAACTGTTTCTACCAAAATAGTATCAAAACCACACGCCTCACATAAAATGATGCTTTCTCTTGTTTTACGAGCTACTCCACCTAAGCTATCGCCTGATGCAGAAGGGCGGATATAAGCATTAGGATCTTTTACAAGTTCTTCCATTCTTGTTTTATCCCCTAAAATACTTCCCTTGGTAATACTACTACTTGGGTCAATAGCTAATACGGCTACCTTTTTACCCATTGCTGTTAATAGTTGTCCGAATGACTCGATAAACGTACTTTTTCCAACACCAGGAACTCCCGTTATACCAATACGTATAGATTTGTTTGCAAAAGGTAAACAACCTTGAATAATTTCTTCTGCTTGTTTATGGTGGTCTTGATTAAGACTTTCAATAAGCGTGATCCCCTGACTTAAAGCCACTTTATCGTGGTTGGTAATTCGCTTGATAATTTCTTCCGTACTGATACGTTGCTTGCGTCTTTGTTGAAAACGTTGAATAGCATTAGCATTAGTAATGTGAGGTTGTTCAACCCCTTCATTTTCTTTTAATGCCGATGTGTTATTCATTTGTGAGTTAGACGAATGCATGAAGTTATTATTTTAGATGTGTGAGTAGTAAAAATAGTAAAAATCTCTTCAGTTAAAAATTAAAATGCACATTTACCAAGTTTTAGGGCTTTTACAGCTATATTTACGAACTCACAAACAACATTTATATGATTAATTTTATCGGTTTTCAAAAGAAATGGTTAGATAAAGTAGGACAGCAATCGCTGGCACAAAAGACAGTGTATCCTATTTTATTAGCAATTAGCTTTGGACATTTATGTAATGATTTATTGCAAGCCGTGGTGCCTGCTGTGTATCCGATGTTGAAAGAAAACTATAATCTAAGTTTTGCTCAAATAGGTATGATTACTTTTTGTTATCAAGTTTCTTCTTCTTTACTACAACCCTTAGTAGGAAATTATACGGATAAGAATCCACAACCTTATTCTCAAATGTATGGGATGATTTGCACAATGTTAGGGGTGATGTTGTTGAGCTTTGCGCCAAGTTATGCTATTGTCTTGTGTTCTGTTGTATTGATTGGAATAGGGTCTTCTATTTTTCATCCAGAATCGTCAAGAGTATCTTTTGTAGCCTCAGGTGGAAAGCGAAGTTTAGCACAATCTATTTTTCAGATAGGTGGAAATACAGGTACGGCATTAGCTCCGTTGTTAGTAGCGTGGATTGTATTGCCAAAGGGGCAGCAACACTTATTGTGGTTTGTGTTTGTAGCTTTAGTCGCACAGTTTGTATATTATTTTATAGGTACTTGGTATAAGGGGATTTTAAGTAATCCGGTTCACAAAAAGAAAAAGGTAATTCGCATTCCTGAATTGTCTAAGTTTCGTGTTAACTCAGCTATAGCTGTCTTGTTATTGCTGATTTTTTCAAAGTATTTTTATGTAGCGAGTATTTCAAGTTATTTCCAATTCTTTACGATGGAAAAGTTTGGCGTAAGTGAAGTCCAAGCACAAGTATATTTATTCTACTTTTTAATTGCCGTTGCCGCAGGTACTTTGATCGGAGGTTTCTTTGGAGATAGGGTAGGGCGTAAGTATATTATTTGGTTCTCTGTATTGGGAGCTGCGCCATTTACACTGCTGTTGCCTTATGTAGATTTGTTTTGGACAGGTATATTAATTGTTATTATTGGTTTAATTATGTCCTCTGCATTCCCTTCTATTTTGGTGTATGCACAAGAATTGTTGCCTAAGAAGATAGGTATGGTATCTGGTTTGTTTTTCGGTTTTGCATTCGGTATGGGGGGTTTAGGATCAGCTATATTAGGGGTGTGGGCAGATAAAACGTCTATTGAACACATTTATCACATTTGTGCTTTTTTACCTTTAATTGGAATTATAGCTGCCTTTTTGCCTAATATGAAAAAAGTGAAGTTTAGAGAGGAGATATAATATCGTTTTGTGTATTTATGATTATCAATTAAATATAATGAATATGGGTAAGTTTTTATTACTATTAGTTGTTTTTTTAGGCTGTATTAGTTGTACAGTTAGCAAAGAGAAAGTGGTTGTGAAAAATTCGCAAAAAAAAGTGGTTGTGATGAAGCAAGAGAACACCTATAAAGAGGAATACACTACGCGTGTAACTGCTTATAATGACACGGTAAATCCACAGACTTATAATACGATTGATAACAAGAGTTTTCTATTAATCAAGAAGTAGTGATTAAGAAGGTTGTTATTAGAGTCCAACAATACTTGATGTAAACAAGTAGCAAGGCAACTGAAATAGATTAGTTTACTAAAACCTGTGCTTAGATAGAGGATAACTTATGTAGTATAGCATATGCATAGCTTCGAAAGCTGTTTATTGTGAAGTAAAACAAGAAAGTGTTTCTATATAAGACAGTTTATAAAACAACGAAATAAAGAAAGACGATTGCGATGCTTATCTATTACAAGTGCATTAGTAATAAGAGAAAATAAAAAAAGCTTGAAGAATTAACTTCAAGCTTTTTTGTTATATTGATTTTAAGTCGTTTTAAAGTATTTTTCCTGTTAAGAACATTGCTGCAATAGAGAAATAGATTATCAATCCAGAAACGTCTACTAAAGTAGCTACGAATGGAGCAGATGCCGTTGCAGGGTCCATTCCGAACTTTCTAAGTATAAATGGAATTAACGAACCTGATAGTGTTCCCCAAAGAACGATGAATAACAACGATACAGATACACTCAATCCTACGAATACCCAATGTTCTCCATAATCGTATATTCCTGCTTCTTGCCAGATTAGAATACGGATGAATCCAATTGTACCTAATAATCCTCCAAGCATAACTCCAGAAGCAAGCTCTTTACGCATTACATACCACCAGTCGTTTAATTTCAATTCTCCTAAGGCCATAGCACGAATAACAAGTGATGCTGCTTGCGAACCTGAGTTACCACCACTGGAAATAATCAATGGAACGAATAAAGCAAGTACAACTGCCTTTTCAATTTCTTCATCGAAATACCCCATGGCAGAGGCAGTTAACATTTCTCCTAAGAATAGGATAATTAACCAACCAGCACGTTTGCGGACTAATTCAAATAGGGGTGTATGTGTATATGATAAATCTAATTCTTCCATCCCCCCGAATTTCTGGATGTCCTCTGTATCACGTTCTTTAATCTTATCTAAGATATCATCAAAGGTTACAATTCCAACCAATACTCCTTTTTCAGTAATAATTGGTAAAGCAGATCGGTCGTATTTTTCAAACGTATCAAACGCTTCCTCCATTGGAGTAGTTGAGGTGATTGAAACAAAACTATCATCTACTAATTCAGAAATTAAAGTGTCTTCATTTGCAAGTACAAGCTCACCCAACTTTAAGTCATCAATTAATTTGTTGTTATCATCAACAACATAGATGTAGTTTAATGTTTCTGCTTTTTTTCCGTATTTCTTGATATGCTGAAGAACTTGTTTTACTGTTCTGTTTGCCTTTGTTTGAATGTACAAGGGCGTCATCAGTCTGGCAATACTATCTTCTTTGTATCCGATTAGGTTTAAAGCTATTTGTTTTTCCGTATCATTTAATAAGTTGATAGAATACTTAATTAATTCATCTGGAAAGTTTTCTAATAATTCAGTACGGTCATCAGGCTCAAGGTTATTTAATACATCAGCATAATCCTCTTGTGTCATACTGTGTACAATTTCCTCTTGGATATTGATGTCAAGAAAAGAAAATACTTCAACCTTCAAGTCGGGCGAAAGCTTTAAAAATTCAAGGTTTCGCTGTTTTCTTTTCATTTCTGAAATAGCTTCAGCAATATCTGCTGGGTGCATATCTGTAAAAGTCATAGGACAAAGTTTGTAAAGTAATTATAACTGATATGATAAATAACAAACACAAAAATAAGCTTTAGAATGCATATTTTAAAATTTATACCGGTTTTATATTAAAAACAAATATAAAAGTTGTCAAAAAAAAGAAAAATTAGGAGTTATTTTCCGATTTGTCAAGTAAATTATTTTCTAAACTCTTCTTTGCTTTAGCGCCCATATCTTTTAATTTTTGAACAGAAGTAATTAAATTTCCTTTTCCTTCACTTAATTTATTAAAAGCACTTTCGTATTCGTTTTTAGTCTCATCAATTTTTTTACCAACTTTCGTTAAATCAGTAATTAGTCCAACAAATTTATCATATAACAAACCAGCTTGTCTTGCTATTTCATACGCGTTTTCTTGTTGTTTACGTTGTGTCCACATTGATTCAATAGTTCTTAGCGTTGCTAACAATGTTGAAGGGGTTACAATAACTATATTTTTTTCAAATGCTTTTGTGTATAGACTATTATCTGCATTAATAGCAGTTGAAAAAGCTGTTTCAATCGGAATAAACAATAAAACGAAATCAGGACTTGTCCCTTTGTACAGTTCAAAATAATTCTTTTCAGACAAACCATCTATGTGGCGTTTGATAGATATTAGGTGTTCTTGTAGATAACGTCTTTGTTCATCTGCATCTGTTGTGTTAACGTATTGTTCATAGGCAACTAAAGATACTTTAGAGTCAATAACCATATGGCGTTGGTCTGGTAAATAGATAACAACATCCGGTTGAAGTTTGTTTCCATTCTCTGTCGTATAACTTTGTTGTGTTTCATATTCGCGACCTTTTTCTAAACCAGATTTTTCTAAAACACTTTCAAGAATCATTTCTCCCCAATTCCCTTGCATTTTATTATCTCCTTTTAGTGCTTTTGTCAGGTTTAGTGTTTCCTCACTCATCTTCATATTGGTTTGTTGTAAACCAAAGATTTGTTGACGCAATGCCGCGTGGTGGTCAATGCTCTCTTTGTGTGTTTGCTCTACCTTTTGTTCAAAGTGAAGTATTTTCTCTTGCAAAGGAGTAAGAATCGTTTCTAAGTTCAATTTGTTTTGTTTGGTAAACTTTTCACTCTTTTCTTCTAAGATCTTGTTGGCTAAGTTTTCAAATTCAATCGTAAACTTTTCTTGCAATGCTTGAGTTTCCTGTTGCTGTTGTTCTAAGCGCTCTTTAAGATTCGCAAATTCCGTTTCGCGAATACTAATACGGGCAATTAATTCTTGGTTGTCTTGTCGCAAGATTTCATTGCTATCTTCCATACTTTGTTTTTCATCTTGAAGTTGAAGAATTTGTTTGTTTTGAAAGTCGTTTTCAGCTTGTAGTTTAATCGCTGATTCGTTAGTAGAACCATCTTTCTTTCCTGATTTTCCTATAAAAAAGGCTACAATAATTAAAATTGCTAATAGACCAATTAAGAGTTCTTGTGACATAGAGAATAAATGTTTTTAAAACCCAAAAATAAGGAATATAACGATTGTAGGAGTATAAAGTATTGCTATGGTTTGTAGCAAAAAAAGGGAGGTTAGTATAAAACCAACCTCCCTCTTGAGTATAGTAGATAAAAGCTTATTTACTTAAGTACATTTTTCTACGAGAGTAGATTTCGTAGAATTGGTCATCTCTTAAATTGTCGATGAATAAGATGCTTTCTCCTGTAGATTTCATTTCAGGACCAAGGTTTTTATTCACGTTTTTAAACTTGTTAAAAGAGAATACCGGAGTTTTAATAGCGTATCCGTTTAGTTGAGGATTAAAAGTAAAGTCTGTTACTTTTTTCTCACCTAACATTACTTTAGTAGCATAGTTTACATAAGGTTCACCGTATGCTTTAGCAATGAAAGGAACAGTACGAGATGCTCTTGGGTTTGCTTCAATGATGTAAACAACGTCATCTTTAATTGCAAACTGAATGTTGATCAAACCAACTGTTTTTAAAGCTACAGCAATTTTTCTTGTGTGGTCTTTAATTTGGTTTAATACAAACTCTCCTAAGTTGAATGGAGGCAACATTGCGTGGCTATCACCAGAGTGAACTCCACAAGGCTCAATGTGTTCCATGATACCAATGATGTGTACATTTTCTCCATCACAGATAGCATCTGCTTCCGCTTCAATAGCACCAGCTAAATAATGGTCAAGAAGAAGAGAGTTACCAGGAATTGAGTTTAATAATTCAATTACGTGTTCTTCTAATTCTTTCTTGTTGATTACAATTTTCATTCCTTGACCTCCTAATACGTATGATGGACGTACTAATAACGGGAAAGCAAGTTCGTCTGCTAATTTTAAAGCTTGTTCAGCTGTTTTAGCAACACCAAACTGAGGGAATGGGATGTTTAACTCTTCTAATAAAGTAGAGAAACGTCCACGGTCTTCAGCTAAGTCTAATGCGTCATAGCTTGTACCTAATATTTTGATACCGTTTCTTTCAAGTTTCTCAGCAAGTTTAAGTGCTGTTTGTCCCCCTAATTGAACGATAACACCTTCTGGTTTTTCGTGTTGAATGATATCGTAGATATGCTCCCAGAATACAGGTTCGAAGTATAATTTATTAGCTGTATCGAAATCTGTAGAAACAGTTTCAGGGTTACAGTTAATCATAATTGTTTCGTATCCACATTCTTCAGCAGCTAATACACCGTGTACACAAGAGTAGTCAAACTCAATACCTTGACCAATACGGTTAGGTCCTGATCCTAATACAACTACTTTTTTCTTGTCAGATACAACACTTTCATTAGAAACATAACGAGTTCCGTCAGGGCGTTCTATTTCAGATTCAAAAGTAGAGTAGTAGTATGGTGTTTTAGCAGGGAATTCAGCAGCACAAGTATCAACCAACTTGAACACACGTTTAATTCCTTGTTCATCACGTAAATTGTGAACTTTACTTTCAACTGTTTTTAGCATATGAGCTATTTGTCTGTCGGCAAAACCTTTTTGTTTCGCTTCTAACATTAAGTCTTTTGGTAAAGTTTCAAGTGTATATTTAGAAATTTCTTTTTCAAGCATATATAGTTCTTCATATTGTTTTAAGAACCACATATCAATCTTAGTAATTTCATGAATTCTGCTTAATGGAATTCCGTGTTGGATTGCATCATAGATTACAAAAACTCTATCCCAGCTTGCGTGAGTTAATTTTTCAATGATTTGATCATAGTTTGTATAACCTTTACCATCAGCTCCTAAACCGTTACGTTTAATTTCTAATGATTGTGTTGCTTTGTGTAATGCTTCTTGGAATGAACGTCCAATACCCATTACCTCACCAACTGATTTCATTTGAAGACCTAATGTGCGGTCAGCTCCTTCAAATTTATCAAAGTTCCAACGAGGGATTTTTACAATTACATAATCTAAAGTCGGCTCAAATAAAGCTGATGTAGATTTAGTAATTTGGTTTTGTAACTCGTCTAATGTATAACCTAACGCTAATTTAGTAGCTACTTTAGCAATAGGGTATCCAGTTGCTTTAGATGCTAAAGCAGAAGAACGAGATACACGTGGGTTAATTTCAATAGCAACAATATCTTCTTTTTCATCTGGAGACACAGCGAACTGTACGTTACATCCACCAGCGAAGTTTCCGATACTACGCATCATTTTGATAGATAAATCACGCATTCTTTGGAATGTTCTATCTGATAATGTCATAGCAGGTGCTACAGTAATACTATCTCCAGTGTGGATTCCCATTGGGTCCATATTTTCAATAGTACATATAATTACTACGTTATCGTTTTTATCACGTAATAACTCTAATTCATATTCTTTCCATCCAAGTAAAGCTTTGTCAATTAAAACTTCGTGGATTGGAGATGCTTCAAGACCATTTTTCAATAGTTCGTCAAAGTCTTCCGCTTTGTAAACAAAAGCAGCTCCTGTTCCTCCTAAAGTAAACGAAGGACGAATTACTAATGGGAAACCGAATTCTTGTGCAATTTCTTTCCCTTCTAAGTAAGAAGTAGCAGTTTTTGCAGGTGCAGCAGGAACGTCAATTTTTTCTAACAATTGTTTGAATTGCTCACGGTCCTCTGTAACATTGATAGCGTTGATATCAACTCCGATAAGGCGAACTCCAAAATCAGACCAAATACCTTTATCGTCACATTCTAAACATAAGTTCAATGCTGTCTGTCCTCCCATTGTAGGTAGTACAGCATCAATTTCAGGATGCGCCACAAGGATCTCGATGATTGATCTTGCTGTCAAAGGTTTTAAGTAAATATGATCTGCCATTGAAGGGTCAGTCATAATTGTAGCAGGGTTAGAGTTAATAAGGATAACTTTAATTCCCTCTTCTCTTAGAGATCTTGCTGACTGTGAACCTGAATAGTCAAATTCACAAGCTTGTCCGATAATGATTGGTCCAGAACCAATGATTAGTACAGTTTTAATGGAAGTGTCTTTAGGCATCTTTAATTGTGTTGTTATGTTAATTACTTTATAATCAATAAAGTAAGTTTAGTGTTGTTGTGTGTGATAGATAGTTTCGTTTCCGACAGACTATAAAAAAAGGCGTTACGAATAATAGTAACACCTTTAGCTATGTTTTATACAAACATTATTTTTTATGTCTTGTTTCACAAGAAACAGAGATTTTATGTCTTCCTTTAGCTCTTCTTGCAGCTAATACTTTTCTACCGTTTGGAGTAGACATTCTTTCCATGAAACCATGCTTGTTTCTTCTTTTTCTATTCGATGGTTGAAACGTTCTTTTGCTCATTGCTTTTATCTTTAAATCTTAAATTTTACTATCTCAAAAAATCAGCTTCGAAATACTTGTCCTTTCAAAACCGAGTGCAAATATATAAAAGTCTTTTTACTCTTACAAAATGTTTTGAAAAATATTTTTAGTTTTTCTTTTGAGTTTTCCTTCTCTTGCAAATATAATAGAAAAGGTAACTAATTATAGTATATAATGTGAGAATTTATAATTTTGCATTTTAATAGAATTATAGAAACATTATGAATTTAGGTTTATTTGTGAAAATATGTAAAATCTCTTTGAAGTATTTCGCATATTTTTTGCTTGTGTTCTTCATAGGAAGGTTATTTTTTTTACTTAATTATGGAAACTTTACTGAGTTAGCGGCTTATAAAACAGGGATTATTGAATCTTTTATTGTTGGAGCTCGTTTTGACGTGTCTGCAATTTGTTATGGTTTTTTACCAATAGTTTTATTTTGGTTAGTTTCTTTATTTATACCTAAGAGAATTGAGTCGAAGTTTATTTCTGTTTTTCTAAGTTCTGCTAAGTATTATTTATTATTTGTCTTAGTTGTATTTGTTTCTTTAATAACAATAGATTTTTTCTTTTACCAGTTTTTCCAATCTCATATTAATTTATTGTTCTTTGGAATCTTTTATGATGATACTACAGCAGTATTAAATTCAGTTTGGACAGACTATCCTTTGTTTAAAATTCTCGGTGTATATGTTATTGCTATTCTTGGTTTACTATTAGTGTCTCGTTTTGTAAAGAGAAGTGCTAATAATTTACCTACTACCAATAATAAGGTGATCGGTTTAATAATGCTTTTACTATTTCCTTTATTTTTTATTGGAATGAGGGGGAGCGTAGGTGTTTTTACACTTAGAAGAGAGCATACAAATATTACTACAAATGAGTTTGTAAATTCCTTATGTTATAATGCCTTGTATTCTTTGAAGTTTGCTAATTCAGAGCGAAAAGAAAACGCAATAAATCCAGATATTGAAAGCGAACTGAAAGCTATTGGTTTAAATAGTTTTGCTGAGGTTCAAAAGATGTATAAAGGAACGAACGATTCTTTGTTCGACAATGAAATGTATGCTCATACTGCTTATAATGAATTTTTAAAGCAAAATCCTCCTAACATAATTTTTATTCAAATGGAAAGTATGAGTAATCATTACTTTGATATAAATACAGATGAGTTTAATTTAATAGGTGATTTGGCTGATGAATTGCCTGATTTGTATTACTTTAAAAATGGACTATCTGCTTATAATGGGACAATACAAACACTTGAGAGTTTTTTAATAGGTACACCTAAAACAATTATATCTCAATCAGTTTATTTTGATACTCCTTTTACTTCGTCGGTAGCATTACCTTTTAAAGAGAATGGGTATAGTACGTATTTTCTAACAGGAGCAAGTATATCTTGGCGTAATATTGATAATATGATTAAACATCAAGGTTATGATTATATTGAGGGGAAAAATAATATTCAGAGCAAATATCCAAATGCAGAGGAATTTGCTTGGGGAGTACACGATGGTTATTTGTTTGACTATATTTTTGATAAACTAAAAGAAGACCCTTCTAAACCTAAGTATATTTTTGGGTTGACAATTAGTAACCATACTCCTTTTGAAGTTCCTAAGTCCTTTAAAACAAAGCCTATTCGTATGCCTGATAATTTATTAAAGGAGATTCGTGTAGATGAAGCTACGGCATATGCTAATTTTTACTCACATCAATATGCAGCGTCTGAGCTTGCCCGATTAATAAAAGAGATTAAAAATTCGCCATTTGGAGAAAATACAATTATTGTTGCATCAGGAGACCATAATATTAGACAAGTGTTTGAATATAAACCAGAGCAAGGGTTTCTAAAAAGAAGTGTTCCAATTCTATTTTATATTCCAGAGAAATATAAACCAAGTTATTTTAATGATGAAGTTATTGCTTCTCACAAAGATATTTTTCCAACTATATTTAATTTAGCATTATCAAATACTAAATATACTTATACAGGAGACGATTTATTTAAAGAGAACATTCCATATCGATTTGCAATCAATGATTATAATTTTATAGCAGATTCAATTGGAGTAATTTCAATAGAGAATGGTCAGCCTTATTTCTACAAATGGATAAACAAGCAAAAAAGAGATCTTAAGATAAGTGATGTGAAAGAAGAACACGCTAAGGTTTTACGAGATAAAATGGATAGTTATAAAACGATGAAAACGATAAAGATTTATCAAGACATTTTAAAAAATAAATAAGCTAAGAAGAGGAGTTACATTACAAGATGTGACTCCTTTTTTATTTATTACTAATTACATTACGGTAAATTAATTGTAAAATTAGCTGTAATTAAAGCGTAATAAAAAATATCATTCGTTAGCGCAATCTATAGTTATTCTCAAAACTTTCTTTATATTCGCTTTTCGGTTCTCCTAAATATAGGAGGAATCTATCAACAAAGAGAGGTTACACTTAACTGTGTATGAAAAGGGAATCGTGTTAAAATCACGAACTGTCGCGCAACTGTAAGTAACGCATAGGCTTTTATCCAAAGTAAACCACTGTCGTCATAAACGATGGGAAGGTTGATAAAAGTTGTTACAAGTCAGGAGACCTGCCTATTTTTTTAAAGACGATGCTTTCGCGGTTTAGAGCTTAATGTCAAGTTGAAATACAAATAAAAGAAGTACAGCCTAAAAGTACTTTAGCAGAGATTTAGTTTTTTGTTTGATAAGCTAAATCGCATTTTATTGTATTCATACTTCACGTTATTTTTCCATTCCCATATCGTTTTTAAGTCAGTGTTATTTGCTATAACAAGAGTATTCTCATTTGTTATCAGTAATCATACATTGTACTTATCGAATTGAAATAGTTATAAGCAATAATAATGGTTCTTAAAGAAACAGTAGAGGAGAGAAAAGTAAAAGCAGAAACACACGTATTTAAAGTCGTTTTTCCTGATACTACGAATCACCACAACACAATGTTTGGTGGTCGAGTGATTATGATGATGACAGAAACAGCTTTTATGACAGCAACGAGATTTTGTAGAAAGAACTTTGTAATCGTTAGTAGTGATAAAATTGATTTCTCTAAACCGATACCTGCAGGTTCATTAGTTGAAATGGTTGGTAAGGTTGAATCAATTGGAAATACAAGCATTCGCATTCGCGTAGAAGTCTATAGAGAGAAGATGAAAGAAGATTATAGGCAACAAGTGGTAAGTGGTGTGTTTACTTTAGTAGCATTGAATGATGATTTTAAACCGATTCCTATTTTGGATGAGGTAGAATAATTTAAATTTTGTAAGCATCTTACATTTTTTAGTTTTTGGTAGGGGGATAAATCTTTTAAAAGATTTATCCCTATTTTTTTACAATAAAAAAAGTGTTTATATTGAAGAGTGAAGGTAAGTAGAAAAGGATATACTTAATACAATAGCAACATTATAAGAGTATTAAATAGAATTAGTAGAACAATTAAAATGTCAGTTTAAGAATATACATAAAGTATATGAATCACCGATTATAGGGCGTTATATTGGCTTTAAAGTATTTTTATTATAAGCTTCTTTGATACTTGTTTCACACAAGTACCACATAAGTACCACACATCTTCGAGAAAATGCCTTTTTTCCGAACCTCTGTGGTACGTATGTGGTAGATGTCTCGAACATAGTGTGTTTAAAACTGCGCTTTGATATGTTCTTTATTACAGGCACAATGCATTACATTTTAAATCTTTGTTTATTTTGTTTCGTATAGGAAAGAGATGTTTATACTTAGCTCCCAACTTTTGTACCTAATCTAAAAAATGTGTACAGTACAAATTAGGTTTGTCAATTAAAACAGAACACCTGAAGTTGGATGAAAGACTTGATATTATTTGTCTTATTGCATTTTTTTGTTTTCTGGGGGCTTCCATTAGAATTATAGGAAACGTATGATAGGATTTGGAAAGCAATCAAATTAAGTATAGGCTGTTTTTAGCAAGACTAAAAAATTGCTCAGTAAAAGGAAATGAGGAAATAGATGAATAAAAGGATAAGGAAGTTCATAGGGAGAGAGGTAATAAAAAAGCCCTTTCATTTTAGAAAGAGCTTGAAGTATTGTTATTTTTTAGTACCTCCAGTAATGAGATAATAGATTACATAAAACCATCCTAAAACAAAGTGGATAATAGCCCAAAGTATAGATTTGTTTTTTTTCCAAGACAAATAAACTGCGGCAATAGAACCTACACTAAAACCAAATAAACCTCCACCCCATAATTGAATAGAAGGACCTCCTGCTATTGCAAACGTGCTTGCTAATAACATAACTGTTGTCCACAACAAATTTTCTTTTTTCATCTTACACAATATTTAGGTTAATATATGTACTAAAGTTAGTGAAATTAAAATGATTTTAACTTTATAACTCTTTGAAAAATGGATAGTTGTAGGGAATTTGGTAAAAGTAAGTAGTGGTTTGTATTTTAAGACACAAAAAAAGCGAAACTGTTAAGTTTCGCTTTCTATATTTTAGTGCTTGTGTAAAAATGCTTGACGTTGTAAAAGTGTTTCTTCACTTTCAACGTGATTGTCGTCTGGAATACAACAATCAACTGGGCATACAGCAGCACATTGAGGTTCTTCGTGGAATCCTTTACACTCCGTACATTTAGAAGGTACGATGTAGTAAAATTCATCAGATACTGGTTCTTGAGCCGCATCAGCGTCTACTTCAGATCCATCAGGTAAAACGATTTTACCAGAAAGGGCTGTACCATCTTTGTATCTCCAATCATCTGCACCTTCATAAATCGCTGTATTTGGACATTCAGGTTCGCAAGCTCCACAATTAATGCATTCGTCTGTTATAATGATTGCCATAGCTTATATTTTTGTTTTATATGTATTAACTTTGTGGCAAATTTACACCCAAAACAATTCACATACAAGTCAATATGGATTTAGATGTTAAAAAAGTTGCGTTTGTTAAAATTGGAGACTTTTTACGCCAATTCGCTACAAATGAGTTTATAAGAAACAATGATGTTTGTCATAATGATAGATTTTATTGCGAATTTGAAGAATTAATTAATAGTAGCGTAAACTACAATGGTTGGTTTACACAAGAACAAGTTATTAATTCGATTAGCTCTTGGGCTGATGCTTTGACTAAAGAAAACTTAGAAAAGTGGACTTCACAATATGATTTTGCAAAAGAACCTTTAAAGAAAGTTGGACTTATTTTAGCTGGAAATATTCCGTTAGTAGGGTTCCACGATTTCTTATCTGTTCTTATGTCAGGAAATATCGCTTTAGTAAAAATGTCTTCAAACGACCAGAAACTATTGCCTTTCTTGTCAAATTACTTGGTAGAGGTTGAACCTAAATTTGCTGATCGCGTAGTTTTTGTGAAAGGTAAATTGGAAGATTTTGATGCAGTTATTGCAACGGGTAGTGATAATACTGCGCGTTATTTTGACTACTACTTTAGCAAAGTGCCTAATATCATTCGTAAAAACAGAAACTCAGTAGCTGTTTTAAATGGCGAAGAAAGCCACGATGATATGGTTGCTTTAGGGAAAGACGTATTTACTTACTACGGATTAGGATGTAGAAACGTGTCTAAGTTATTCGTGCCAAGAGGTTTTGTATTTGATGGTTTTTACCAAGGAATGTACGAATACCGCGATGTTATTGAATATGAGAAATACTCAAATAACTACGACTATAACAAAGCAGTTTTCTTGATGAGTGAGTTCAAATTGTTAGACAATGGTTTCTTGACAATTAAAGAAGATACTACTTACGCATCACCTATATCGTCTGTATTTTACGAGTATTATGACGATATTGAAGAAGTGAAAACACGTCTTGCAAACGATCACGAGAAAATACAGTGTATCGTATCCAATAATTTAATTGACGGAAGTATTGCATTTGGACAAACGCAAAGCCCACAATTATGGGATTATGCTGATAATGTAGATACATTGCGTTTCTTATTAGATTTATAGAAAATGAAAAAGGTGCATAACTTTTCGGCTGGTCCTTGTTTGTTGCCAACCACAGTGTATGAACAAGCGGCAGAAGCTGTTCAGAATTTCAACGGTAGCGGTATGTCTATTTTATCTATCTCGCATAGAAGTAAAGAGTTTATCGCTGTGTTAGAAGAAGCAAAAGCATTGGCTTTGTCTTTACTTGGATTGGAAAACAAAGGGTATACTGCCTTGTTTTTACAAGGGGGAGCCAGTATGGAATTTATGCGCATTCCTTATAATTTATTAGAGCACAGGGCTGGTTATATCAATACCGGCACCTGGGCTACTAAAGCTTTGGAACAAGCTACTCAGTTTGGAGAAGTGGACTTAATCGCTTCTTCTGAGGATCAAAAGTTTACTTATATTCCGAAAGATATTATAGTACCAACCGGACTTGATTACCTTCATTTTACATCAAATAATACGATTTACGGAACACAGTTTAACGCTGTTCCTAAAGCAGATTGCCCTATGGTGTGTGATATGAGTTCTGATATCTATTCGCGTGAATTTGATTACGACAAAATTGATGTTATTTACGCAGGAGCACAAAAAAATATAGGTCCTGCCGGCTTGAGTGTTGTTTTGATTAAAGAAGAAGTATTAGGTAAAACATCGCGTTCTATTCCCAATATGCTGAACTATCAAGAGCATATAAATAAAGGGAGTTTGTACCACACAGCCAACGTGTTTGCAATCTATACAAGTTTATTAAACTTTAGATGGTTACACAATTTAGGTGGGGTATCAGCCATAGAAAAAGTCAATAATCAAAAAGCAGCTTTGTTGTACAAGGTAATTGACGATTGTGATTTTATCAATGGAATTGCAAAAGTAGACTCTCGTTCTAAGATGAACGTTACTTTTGATTTTGTTGAAGAGAAAATGGCACCTCTTTTTGATGTGCTATGTCAGGATGCGAAAATAATGAATATCAAAGGACACCGTTCTGTTGGTGGCTATAGAGCTTCTTTGTATAACGCATTGCCGTTAGAAAGCGTGGAAGTATTAGTTTCTGTGTTACAGCAGATGAACTCCCTTGTTTAGTACACAAAGCTTTGTGTAAACCGTTGTCAACGTAGCAAGCAGATAGGTAGAGATAAGTAAACAAGTTAAAACAAGTATAATTGATAAAATAGAACAAATGAGAATTTTAGCAAATGACGGCATCCCTGAAGAAGTTAAGGTTGCCTTAGAAGAAATAGGATTTGAAGTAAAAGAAGTTAGAGTTGCTCACGAACAACTGGTTAATTATACTAAAAAGAATGAAATAGAAGTCTTATTGGTTCAAAGAGGAACTTTATTAGACAAAAATACGATAGATGAATTAGCGCATTTAAAGGCTGTTGTTTTTGCAGGAACGCAAGTTAATTTAGAAACGATAGACCATTTAAAAAGCAACGGTATCAAAGTTATTTGGGCTGAAGAGGCACTGGCTAATGCAACTGCCGAAATGGTGTTTGCTCATTTGTTAACGGGGTGTCGCTTATTACAAGAGTCAAATAGAAATATGCCGTTAGAAGGAGATGCAAGCTTCAAGATGTTGCAAGAGTCTTATGGCAATGGAATTGAATTAGCTGGTAAAACTTTGGGTATTTTAGGAATGAACAAAGCAGGGGAGTTAGTAGCTCAGAAAGCTTTGGCATTGGGAATGCACGTTCTGTATAATGATGATTCGATTGAAGAATTAAAAGGAGAATATGTATTGCCAAATGGAATTCATTTTCCTGTTGACCTAAAAAGTACAGACAAGCACAAGGTTATTCACGATGCGCAGTTTTTAACAATTCACACACGTCATTTCGAACGTTATTTAGTAGATAAAGAGGTTTTAGAAAATGCACACCATTTGTTGGGAATTGTCAATTGTGCTTATCCTGAAGCAATCAATGAGGTTGACTTAGTGGACAAGATTAATGAAGAAGCCTTGTTATTTGCTGGAATAGACCGTTTTGAAGAAGAACCACATCCTGCTATTCAGGTTTTAATGCAACCAGCGTTTTCTTTATCCCCTAATGTTAATGCTTCAACAGATGAGAGTAAAGTGTTAATTTGGGATGAAATATTTGAGAAAATTCAAGTATTGAGAAAATAATTGGTTAGTTTTAGCACACAAAAAAATAAATACTATGATAGAGCAAATTTCAAAATTAATTGAACAAGTTAGTTCAAGCGAAATCAGTGGAGCAGGAATCTCTTCTGACTTAGCAGGTGCAGTTACAAAAGAAACAGGTGATAGTATCATCAACGGATTAAAAAGCAGTCTTTCTGCTGGAGATATCGGTGGATTGACAAGCTTATTAGGTGGTTCTACAAGTAACTTAATGTCAAACCCTATTGTAATGGGAATGGTTACTAACTTAATTAGTGGTCTTACAAGTAAAGTAGGATTATCTGACGGAATCGCTAAGAACTTCGCAGGTTCTGTAATTCCAAAAATTATCGAGAGCTTAGTTTCTAAATCTAAAGGAGGAGAAAGTGGTTTCCAAGTAACTGATTTAGTAAGCAGCTTAGGTGGTGGAAATGCTAAAGATTTATTGAGCTCTTTAACAGGAGGAAAAGAAGGATTAGGTGGTGCACTTGATGCATTAAAAGGTCTTTTTTAGTCAATAAAAAATAGATATAATAGAGCGACTATTCTTACGGGAGTAGTCGCTTTTTTTATTTATCTTGGGCATAAAGAATTGTATTATGAATTTTAATCAGTTGCTAAGCGACTATTTGTCTTTTGTAAGGAAACCTGATTTATCGGGAATGGTGGCGAGCAAACCGTATAAAATGGTTCGAACATTTCAATTGTGGTTAATTACCTTTTTGATTGTTATAACCAGTAGTAGTGTAATAGATGAGGTTTTTGATTTGCCAATGCACGATGGGTTTGAACAGCTAATAGAGCAATTTGGTTTTGCTCTCTTTTTTGTTTTTGCAGTTGTTATTGGACCTTTTTTAGAAGAGGTAATCTTTCGTTTGCCTATGCGGTTTCGGATTAAGTATATTAGTATAGGCTTTGTTTTATTGTTGTTGTATTGTACTTTTTCTATTGTTGAGGTATTAGGTGATATTAGCATAGCGAAAGGCATTAGTATTAGTGGAGTTTTCTTAGCTATTTTTGCAGGGGGAATTTATGTTATTACTCGTTTTAAAGAACGAATAGCTAAGTATTGGCATCAGAATTTTTTATACGTATTTTACGGTTACAGTATCTTGTTTGGGTTTGTGCACATATTTAATTTTGACACAGTATCACTGCGCTTGTTGTTGTTATCCCCATTGATTACCTTGCCTCAGTTGATTTTAGGAGTAGGGATGGGGTATGTGCGAATACGCTTTGGTTTTTGGTACGGATACTTGTTTCACGCCTTAAACAATGGCTTTGCCTTTACCGTTTTTTATATCGGAATGAAATATTTTCCTGAGATGTAAGCTATTTAGTGTTAATGTTTTATTTGATTTTTTTGAGAATTATTTACCTTTGTATCGAACTTAAAAGCTCACTATATGAACAGCGTACATTGGCACACGAAATTATTTGAAGAATTGACAAATGAGGAACTATATGATATTATACGTTTGCGTACAGATATTTTTGTAGTTGAACAGAATTGTGCTTATCCAGAATTAGATGGTAAGGACAAACAGTGTCTTCACGTATATGCAACTAAATTAAATCAAGTTATCGCTTGTGCGCGTATTGTACCACCGGGCTTGAGTTATCCTGAAATATCTATTGGGCGAGTTGCTGTTCACGCTGATTATCGCAAAGATGGTTATGGCAAGGTATTGATGCAACACGCAATTGATAAGATAGAAGAGGAGTTTGGAGCGCAAGATATTCAAATCGGAGCACAGTGTTATTTAAAGAAGTTTTACGGTTCATTTGGATTTGAAGCAGTGTCAGAGGATTATTTGGAAGACAATATCCCACACGTAGATATGATTAGAAAAGCTACAGCAGAGTAGCCTACAAAATAAAGTAATTGAATCCCCAAGTGCTATGTGCTTGGGGATTTTTTATGTCGAAATATGATGTATTATAATCGTTAATTTTTTTAACAGACAGTTAATGCTATATTTGATATATCAAAATTCTATTTATGAAAAAGAGTCTTTATTTTATGCTTATAATCTTTATAAGCTCATTTAATGTTATTGCACAAGATAAAATTGATGTAATGCGATATGAATACGAAGTAATGTTTAAACCAAGTGTAAAAGATGCAGATAGTGTTTATACAGAGAAAATGTATTTAGATGTATGGGCTAATCAATCGAGATTTTCTTCAGAGTCAAAATCTAAATTAATTGAGTTTTTAGCAGAGGAAAAGAATTCGATGTTTAGAGGAGAGATGTTCTTTCCTCCTGGAGTTGCAGCGACACGTTTAGATTGGACTGTTATTCGAGAGGGACAAAAAGTTTATGTAGTTAGTAAAGTAGGGGCTTCTTTGATGAAGATGGAAAGTTCACTGAAGGAAATTAAGTGGGATATACTCCCGGAAATCGAAGAATATGAAGGGATGAAAGTTCAGAAAGCAATAGGAGAGTTACGAGGTAGGATATGGACAGTGTGGTTTACAACTGAAATAGATTTGATTGAGGGACCCTATAAATTTAAGAACTTACCAGGTTTTGTTG
This sequence comes from Myroides sp. C1519, assembly GCF_038039755.1. Taxonomy (NCBI): domain Bacteria; kingdom Pseudomonadati; phylum Bacteroidota; class Flavobacteriia; order Flavobacteriales; family Flavobacteriaceae; genus Myroides; species Myroides sp. C1519. The sequence continues at coordinate 3,978 of NZ_JBBPHM010000005.1, read as the reverse complement.
TAAAAGCAGTTGACGATAAAGCAGATTATCTTTTCGAATTTAGAAAAAGTGAAAAGGTACAAACAGTTAGTAGATATTTTGGTTATGAAGATGCAATGCTTGTTGATGCAAAAAGAATGCTTAAAGCACGTGAAATAGCCTCAAATAAAACAAGAAAACAAGTTTTAAGTGAGCGTGGAATTACCATACACGTTGAGCCTAATTCTGAATCAGAAGCTAATCTAAATAGCCGTGTTGGAGATGATACCAATCATATTGAAAAACTATAAAAGGCAAATATAGATGTTGTTTATTGTAATCCTTTTTCCTTTTGTTAATAGGTAGTTCTTAGTAGCAAAATTTTGAAGAGGTAATGCGTTATGAATAACAGTTGACATATAAACCAATTAGAAATAGCAATATTGACAGTGCAACTGACTCTGTTAAATGGTTGCTTTTGTACAGACGATTTTACTTTATGAAACATTTTATTTTACTTTTTTTTATACTTACCTTCTGTACTACACAAGCACAAGTGGTTTTAAAGGGGAGGGTGTTTGATAATACTAAACAACCTATTGATCACGCTACAGTTATTATTGAAGATTTAAATACTAAAGCTGTTATAGCTTATGAGTTGGTAGATGAAAAAGGTAGGTTTGAACTTGCTTTAAGAAGTAAAGAGTCTGAAGTTAATATTCGGGTTAATGCATTAAATTTCTTATCTCAGACAAAGCAGATAGCAAATGAATCACAAGAATTTGCGTTTGAGCTTGTTCCTGAAGCTACACAATTAGAAGAGATATTTGTTAAAGCATCTGCTATTACACAGCACAATGATACGATTGTTTTTGACTTAAAAGCATTTGCAGGAAAGAATGATCGTGTTTTAGAGGATGTCTTGAAAAAAATGCCTGGTATTGAAGTTTCTGAAGAAGGCCAAATTAAATATCAAGGCAAAGAAATTAATAAGTTTTACGTAGAAGGCAAGGATTTAATGGGAGGAAGATACTCTTCGATTACAAAAGCATTACCCAATCTTCACGTTGATAAATTAGAAGTGTTAGAAAACCATCAACCCATTAAAATGTTAGAGAATAGAATAGCCTCAGAAAGTCCAGCTATTAATATTCGATTAAAAGATAAAGTTAGTTTTAGTGGCAGTGGAAGAGCTGGAGTGGGGGCTGATCCATTTTTGTGGAATACGTCGCTTTCTCCTATGTTTTTAAGCAAAGGTTTACAGTATCTTTTTAATTATGAGGCTAATAATACAGGAAACAATATTTCTAATAAACTACAAGACTTTTCTATTGTAGGAAGTTATGATACGTATAGTTATTCTAAATCCATAGGAACAACTTTATATATGGCAGAAACGACTATTCCTTCAATTGATCAATCTCGTTATCTTTTCAATAAATCACATTTAGTTTCAGCTAATTTCCTTACAAAATTGACGGAGAAATTAGAGATGAGAACTAATGTGTATTATTACAATAATGAGATAGAACGCACGGGAGAGGAGTATACTGAAGTTAAAAATATTACAGAAGATAACAGTGATCAAGTGATTCGCTATAGTCGTAAAAATAACAGTTTCTTGTTTGAAGAAAACTTTAAATCAGTATTTACTTTTACTAAGAATACTGAAGATAATTTCTTTAAAGATTATGTAACGATTAGTTTAAATAGGTCTAAAAATAGAGGGGTATTACTCTTAAATACTGATCCAATTTATCAAAGTGTACAATCACCTTCGTTTAGTTTACAAAACTCAATGAGTACACTTATACCAGTAGGAAGGAATAAGTTTATCAATTTCAAGTCACTTGTTGATTTTACACGTGATAAACAAGATTATGATGCTACTTCTATTAGTACTTTAAATTTTCCAGATGAAGCGTTAAAGCAATATGAATCTCTTGAACAAGAGTATATGGATAATACTTTTTATACCAACAATGCTTTTTCTATATCGTGGAAAGTGAAGAAATGGACAATTAGTGAGGAGTATAGTTTAGTATATGAAAATAGAAAAGTAGAAACAGATTTATATGGTTGGCAACAAAACAAAGAGAATGTTGGTAATCAATATCAAAACGATTTAAATTACGATCGATTTAATAATGTATTAAGGACAGGGGTAAGCTATAAAGGTACTAAGTTAGATATGAGTTTTAACTTGCCCATTGTATGGAATACATTTTCTTTAAACAATCGTGTGATTGATGAGAAGACGACAAAAAACAAAGTGAATTTAACGCCATCGTTTTATACCTCTTATAAACTTTCGCCTATGTGGACAATTAGAGGGAGTACAAGTCAATCAACAAGTTATACTCCTTTGAGTCAATTATATCCGAATTTCATATTTAGAGGATTAGATTTTATTGCTTTTAAAAATAAGATAGAGGATACTAAAAGTTTTAGTTCAAGAATAGCTTTTGAGTTCAAAAACCCTTTCAACGGATTGTTTGCAAATGGGAATATTGGTTATACTAAAATAGATTATAAAGTATTGTTTTCTACGCATATAGATGATAATGGTCAGCAAGTTATAGAAGCTATTGAAAAGAAGAATACTAATTTTAGTCATATGGCAAATCTTAATGTAGGTAAGTTTTTGAGCAAATTGAGTATGAATGTAAAAGGGATGTTTAGTTTTAACAGGAACAATAGTGAAGTGTTGATTAATAGGGTTTTACGTGATGTTAATATGTATAATTATAATTATGGTTTACAAATTAGCAATAATCACTTTGATTGGGTAAACTTCACCTATGATTTTAATTATGGGGAACAAGAACGAAAAGAAGAACTAACATCTGTATATAGCTATTCTACAAGTCATAATGTTCGTTTTGATATTATTCCATTTAAAACCCAAAGTTTTGTATGGAAGTTAGATTATCGGGAGAATACCTTTGATAAACAAACTTTTTCGAATCGTTTTATGGATTTGATGTATCGTTTTAAGTGGAATAAAAAGAAGATTGACTTTGATATAGAATGGCGAAATATATTGAATACAAAGGAATATGAACAGGTCATTGTAAATAATATTCAAACAGCAAGAACAGGTTTTAAACTTAGACCCACACAAGTTTTAGCATCGGTACGTTTTAACTTTTAAATAAATTAAAAAAGCTTTTTTCTCCACAAGAAAGGAGCTTTTGATTTTTAGGAATTAGCTATTTAGAATGTGCAGACTTATTTTATCTTTGCGCTTATGTTAGAAATTCTTTACCAAGACGAGTACGTCGTTGCAATTAATAAACCAAGAGATTTACTGGTACACAAGTCGTTTATCGCGAGCGATATACAAGAGTACGCTATTCAAATCTTGCGAGATCAGATAGGACAATACGTTTATCCTGTTCACAGATTAGACAGAAAAACTTCTGGTGTGTTGTTATTTGCATTAGATAAAGAAACGCTTAAGGTGTTGAATGACGACTTTGCAACGCGAAAAGTTGAGAAGAAATATATTGCTATTGTTCGTGGGTACACCATTGATGAAGAAACAATTGATTACGCGCTTACAAATGATAGTGGACAAACACAAGAGGCAAAAACGTATTATAAAACCTTGCAACGCGTTGAGGTAGATATGCCTTTTGGGCAACACCTAACTTCTCGTTATTCTTTGGTAGAAGCACATCCTGAAACAGGGAGACAACATCAATTGCGCAAGCACTTCAAGCATATCTTTCACCCAATTATCGGTAGTCGGCCTCACGGATGTAATAAACAAAACAAGCTGTGGTTAGATACACATAACCTTGGCGCTATGCTACTTCACGCATTAGAACTTGAGTTTGATCATCCAATAACACAAGAACGCATTAAACTACGTGCTACTATTGATGAGCAATACACTAAGTATAATGCTGTATTAGGATTTGATTTAGAAGAGTTTTATAAGTAGGTTTACAGCTTACAGCTTTCAGTTTACGGTTTTCAGTTTACGGTTTTCAGTTTACGGTTTTCAGTTTACGG